>NZ_JBHWLY010000024.1:0-71898 GCF_042730435.1 Nocardioides sp. NPDC059952
CCCCGCCAGCCGCCCTCGCCCCCGCTGGCCGACCCGCGCGGCGGCCTGCGGCCGCGCGTTTCGAGACCCACCCGGCCCCCACTGCGCTCGATGGCACCGTGTTGGTCTCGACACGCCTACGCCTAGCGGCTCCGGCGGCTCGACCAGCGGGAGGCCGGCTCGACCAACGGGGCTCAGAGTCGCTCGATGACCAGAGCCATGCCTTGGCCGCCGGCTGCACACATGGTCTCGAGGCCGTAGCGGCCGCCGGTCTCCTGCAGACCGTGGAGGAGCGTGGTCGCGAGGCGGGCGCCGGTGGAGCCGAAGGGGTGGCCGAGGGCGATCGCGCCGCCGTTGACGTTGACCCGCTCGGGGTCGAGGCCGATCTGGGCGATGCTGGGGAGCACCTGGGCGGCGAAGGCCTCGTTCATCTCCACCAGGTCGATGTCGTCGGCGGTGAGCCCGGCGCGGGCGAGCGCCTGGCGGGACGCCTCGACCGGCCCGAGGCCCATGATCTCGGGCGAGAGCCCGGAGACGCCGGTCGACACGATCCGGGCCAGGGGCGTGATGCCGAGCTCGGCGGCGCGTACGTCGCTCATGATCACCAGCGCGGCCGCACCGTCGTTGAGCGGACAGCAGTTGCCGGCGGTGACGGTGCCGTTCTCCCGGAAGACCGGCTTGAGCCCAGCGACCTTCTCCAGGGTCACCCCGGCCCGCGGCCCGTCGTCCGTGGCCACCACCTCGCCGGACGGCAGCGTCACCGGCGTGATGTCCCGCTCCCAGAATCCCCGGGCGGCGGCGGCCTCGGCGCGGTTCTGGGAACGTACGCCCCACTCGTCCTGTGCCTCGCGCGTGATGCCGTACATCTCGGCGACGTTCTCGGCGGTCTCACCCATCGCGAGGTGGTAGTCGGGCAGATCGCCGGACTCGCGAGGGTCGGTCCAGGCCTCGCCCGCGGCTACCCGGGCGGCACCGCGCTCGCCCGCCTTGAGGAACTCCTCGGCCTTCGTGTCCGGCATCCCGTCGGCCTTGCCGCGCTCGTAGCGGGACACGCACTCGACCCCGGCGGAGACGAACGCATCGCCCTCTCCCGCGCGGATCGCGTGGAAGGCCATCCGGGTGGTCTGCAGCGACGATGCGCAGTAGCGGTGGACCGTGGTGCCGGGCACGGCGTCCAGGCCCAGGCGTACGCCGACGACCCGGCCGATGTTGTATCCCTGCTCCCCCGCAGGCTGGGCACAGCCCATCATCAGGTCGTCGATCCGCGTCGGGTCCAGCTCCGGGACGGACGCGAGGGCGCTGCGTACGACCTGCTCGGCCAGCTCGTCGGGCCGCAGGTCCTTGAGCGATCCCTTGAAGGCGCGGCCGATCGGGGAGCGGGCGGCGGAGACGATGACGGCTTCAGGCATGAGGGCTCCTCAGGAGTTGGGGGTGTGCTGGAGGAAGGCGGGCCACTCGCCGCCGCCGTCGACGGCGAGGACGGCACCGGTGATGTGCGCGGCGAGCGGGGAGGCGAGCATCAGACAGGCGTCCCCGATCTCCGACGGGGTCGCGAAGACGCCGCGCGGGATGGTCGCGGCCACCGCGGCCCGCTGCTCGGGGCTGCCGTAGTGGTCCTCGGACCCGGGGGTGGCGACGATGCCGCAGGCGATCGCGTTGACGCGTACGTCAGGGGCCCACTCCACAGCGATCGACCCGGTCAGGCTCTCGACCGCCGCCTTCGCGGCCCCGTAGACCGCTGTCCCGGGACTGGGCCGGTGTGCCGAGATCGAACTGATGTTGACGATGGATCCGCGGGTGGCCTTCAACGCCTCGTACGCCGCGTGGCAGACGTAGGCGGTGGCCAGGAAGTTGATCGCGGAGATCTTCTCGTGGAAGCGCGGCGACGCGGTCGCGAAGTCGGCGTAGGGCGCGCCACCGGCGTTGTTGACCACCACATCGAGGCGGCCGTGCCGGTCGGTGATGGCGCCGATCCAGGCCGCGACCTGCTCCGGATCCCGCACGTCCACCTGGGAGAACACCGGTTTGCGACCATCGACCACCGGAAGCTCGTCAGGCGCGTTCCGGCCGCATATCTCGACCTCCGCACCCGCCTCGAGGAACCGCGCGACGATCCCGGCTCCCACGCCGCGGGCGCCACCGGTCACCGCGACCACCTTGCCGCTGAAGTCGATCTCGACTGCCATGTCGGGCAGTCTAGAGCGCCTACCAAGCAAATGCTAGGTTGATGGTCCCGGTGACCGGATCAGAGGGTTCGGAAATAGTGCCTCAGACGCAGTGCACGTCCACCCAGTAGGTGTGTTCCCCACTCATGTGCTTCTTGACCTGGACCGAGACGGTGACCGAGCCGTTCGCGTCGGGGAGGAAGGTCTGCCCGGCGTGGTGCACGTCCTCGATCTCGCAGCCGGCCTGGTCGGTCACGGTGATCTTGTGAAGACCCGCCTCCGCGGCCTCGACGTGCGCCTCATGGAACGCGAGGACCGCCGGGTCGTACTCGGAGTACTTCACGTTGTGCGCCCCCAGGGTGTCGGTCCACTCGGCAGCCAGACCGTCGATGTACGGCCCGCCGTGCTGGGAGAAACGGGTGTCGATCTCGACGATCGCCTTCGCCTTGACCTTGAAGTTGTCGGTCTTGCTGTCGGCCGGGACGAAGCCGTGCCGGTTTCCGGGCGCGGTGGCGTCGAGCGCGTCGTACGGCGTCAACCAGACCTTGTACTCGCCACCGTTGTTCGGGGTGTCGAGGTAGGGGAACAGCTGCACGGTGATGCCGCCGTCCTCCGCGTCGGTGCCGGTCGCGTGCGCGCAGGCGCCGCTCGGGGCGACGCTGACGAAACGGCCACTGGCGTCGACCTGGACCCGGCGACAGGCCACCGGGTCAGTGGAGAGCAGGGTCTTGCCGGACGGGTCGGTCACCTGGAAGGCGTAGATCCCCGCGGGCAGGCCGGCCGCGTCGACAGGCGCGTTGATGCCGGGACCGCCGTTGAGGTAGACGTCCTCCTTGGCGGCATAGTGGTTGAGGTTGACGGGCGCACCGGTGACGTCGGTGGTGAAGATCGCGCCGGAGAGCTGCAACAGCGGCGGCGCGGCAGAGGCCGGCATCGACCAGAGCGCCGCCGCAGCGACCCCGGCCGCGACGACACAGACGAGCTTTCGGATCATGGGTTCTCCCCCTCGGATAGGTCGGATCTCGAGTCTTCGACGCACCCCGGTAAAGACCTCTGCCCGACCTCTGGGTATCACCCGAACCGGGTACCCCGGATTGTGTGATGGGCCACCCCGGCACCAACCCAGGGAATACCGGAGAGTCCCTCCGTCTTGCGTCAGGAGTGGATCGAGGCCATCAGCCTCGGCAGACCTGAGAGGAACTTCTTGTGACCACGACCGCCGTCGACACCTTCACGGACGTGATCCGCTCGCGCCGCTCCGCGCGAGCCTTCCTGCCCGACCCGGTGCCCGCCGACGACATCCGCGGTGTGCTCGAGGACGCCCAGCGCGCCCCGTCGCACAGCAACACCCAGCCGTGGGAGGTCCACGTCTTCTCCGGTGAGGCCCGCGAGCGCCTCAGCGAGGCGATGCTCAAGGCGTTCGAGGCCGGCCAGATGAGCCCCGACTTCACCACGACGTACGGTGCCGACGACAGCGTCCACACCCAGCGGTCCCAGCAGGCCGGGGCGGTTCTCTACGGCGCGATGGGCATCGCCCGCGAGGACGTCGACGGCCGCACCAAGGCCGTCGCCGAGAACCTCCGCTTCTACGGCGCTCCCCACGTCGCGCTGCTCTTCGTGCCGGAGCTCGGCGATGTCGTACGCGCTGCCAACGACGTCGGCATGTACGCCCAGAACTTCCTGCTCTCCCTCACCGCCCGCGGCTACCACGGCGTACCCCAGGGCATGCACGGCCTCTTCGCCGACGCCGTCCGCGCTCACCTCGGCCTGCCCGCCGACCTCAAGCTGCTCTACGGCATCTCCTTCGGCACCGCCGACCCCGACGCCTCGGTCAACCGCCTCGACATCGGTCGCGCCCCGCTCGACGAGCACATCGTGCTGCACGACACCTCGCTCTGAGTCGCTGCGCTGGGCTGTCGATCGAGCTGTAACACGTCGTTCGTAGGACTTCTCGCCCTATTGCGGCGACCGGATAGTCCTACGAACGACGTGTTACTCGGGCGGCGCCCGTCAGGCAGCAGCTCCGCGGATCTCCGCCACCGACGTACGCTGCGCCCGGCCCGCCGCGAAGAGGCTGAGCGCCACCGCGAGCAGGAGCCAGAGGACCAGGCCTCCGACCGGGACAGCGACCGCGCCATCGCTCTGCGCGACCACGACCCCGCGGAGCGCCTCGGCGGCGAGCGGGACCGGCAGGATCCCCGCGAGCGCACCGAACGACGCAGACGCGGTGGCGACCGGCAGCAGCCCGCCGAGGGTGACCAGCTGCAGCGCGAGGAAGCCGAGAGAGATCAGCCAGCCGCGACGCTGGCCGACGAGCGCGACGACGGCCTGGTGGACCGCGACGAACGCTACGGCGGCGAGCGCCGCGATGCCAACGGCGGCGGCAGGCCGGGCCAGGTCGGCGCCGAACGTACGGACCGCGAGCACGAGGAGCAGCGCCTGTGCCACCCCGACCAGGGCCGCCGGCCACAGACCGGCGAAGGTGAGCCTCCGCGCCGTGAGCGCGTCCCGCAGCCGCCCGGCGGGGAAGGCCGGACGGAGCAGGTAGATCGCGAGCGCACCGAGCCACAGCGCCAACGCGATCACCGCCGGCGCCAGCCGGGTCGCCCCAGAGGTGGAGGACTCCGAGGCGACCGCGACCTGCACCGGGTCGGCGACGACCTCGGCCTGCTTCTCACCAGGAACCGCGATCTGCGAGGCACCGTCGTCGAGACCCGAGGCGAGCGAGTCGGCACCCTCGGTCAGCGAGGACGTACCGGAGGCCAGCGAGTCGGCACCGGAGGCCAGCGACGCCGAACCGCTCTCGAGCTGCCTGGTCCCGGAAGCGAGCTGATCGGCTCCTGAGGCCAGCGCGGTGGCGCCGTCGTTGGTCTTCCCGAGGCCGGACTCGAGCTCACGCGCGCCCTTGGCGAGGCGGGCGTTGGCGTCGGCGACCTGGGACGCGCCGGACGCAACCTTCCCGGCACCGCCGGCCGCCGACGAGATCCCTCCGCTCAGCTCGGGCGCCGCCTGCGACAGCGCCGAAGCCCCCGAGGCGACCTGGGCCGCGCCTGCGGCGAGCTGGTCGGCCTGAGCCCCACCGGACCCGACCGCCTGCGCGGTGGCGCCGCACAGCTGCGGCTTGGAGGCCGCGAGCAGGGGGTCGCTCGCGCACGCCTGCGCCCAGCCCTTGGCGAGCTGGGTGTAGCCGTCCACTCCCTCCGACACCTGCGAGGCGCCGGTCGCGAGCGACGAGGCCTGCGACGGGAGCCCCGCGGTCGACCTCTCGAGCCGGTTGAGCCCACCGCTCAGCTCGTCGGCACCGGCGGCCAGCGAGGACGCGCCCTTCGACGCCTTGCCCGCCCCCGAGGCCAACGACCCTGCCCCGGTCTCCAGCTGCGCGGTCCCGCCGGCGAGCGAGTCGAGCCCGCCCGCGACCTGCGAGGCGCCGTCGGCAGCCCCGGACGCACCGGAGCTGAGCGACCGAGCACCGTCGGCGACCTTCCCGGCCCCCGAGTCGGCGGCAGCGGTGCCGTCGGCGAGCTGGTCGGCACCGTCGGCGGCCGAGTCCAGGCTGGTCTTGAGCTTTCCGGTCTGGTCCCGGACCCCGTCGAGGTAGGTCGTCGTGACCGTACGTCCCAGGGTCGAGGCCGACTGCCGCGCGACCTGCCGGGCGATCTCGGCGGTCACCTCGCTGGAGGCGTCGGACGCCTCCACGCTGACCCGGCCGGCACTCGGGTCGCTCCCCTGCACCCCGGACAGCGTCTTGGACAGGTCCGCGGGGATCGTGATCACCGCCGCGTACGTCCCGTCCGCATAGCCCGAACGCGCGTCCTCCTCGTCGGTGAGCTCCCAGCCGAGCGTGGGGCTCTGGGACGAGCCCGAGGAGGAGACCAGGTCCGCGGCGAGCGCGCGGCCGGCGTAGACCGTCTGCTTGTTCTTCCCGCTGCCCGTCGTCACCGGCTCGTCCAGGTTGACCACCGCGGCGGGTACCTCGTCGAGGTTCTCGGTGCGGTCGCTGAGCGCGACGAGCGCGAGCGCCGTCACGACGACCGGGAGCAGGATCGCGGCGGCCACCAGGCGACGGCCCGACCACCAGAATTTCGTACGTTTCATCGAACTGTCTCCAGGTCGGCGACCGAAGCCGCGGGGTCAATGAGCGCAGGATCAGGTGAGGTGCCGGCGGGCTCCGCGCCCGCGAGCGCGTCCGCGACCTGCGGCACCGCGGGCAACGACGGCATCCCGAGCAGGACCGTCGTGCCGCGCGAGGTCAGCGCGGACAGGGCCGCGAGCTGACCGGGGTCGAGCGAGGTGGCGCTGTCGATGGCGACCAAGGCCGGGGCGCGCCGCGCGCCGGCGAGCCGGAGCGCTTCGGCGACGTCGCCGACGAGTGCGGCCCGGGCCCGCACGGCTCCCGACTCCTCGGGCAGCAGCCGGTCGAGCACGACGAGCTGGCCGGAGAACCCGAGCCGTCCGGTGATCGCCGCGAGCGCAGAGGATCGAGCGACCGGGTCGGACCCGTGGACGATCCCGAGCCCACCCGGGCGTAGGTCGAGCGAGATCGGTGCGAGCGCCCCCGGAACCTCGACCTCGTGCGCCCGCACGGCGACCTCACCGTGAGCAGCGACGTACTCGGCGTGCTCGAGATGGTGGACGAGTGCCTCACCCTCGATGTCGAGGACCGGCATCCGCCGGTCCAGCCAGCCCGGCAGCCACCAGGCGCCGCGCCCGAGCAGGGCGAGCACCGCCGGCACCAGCGTCATCCGCACCAGGAACGCGTCCACGAGCACCCCGACCGTGAGCCCCAGCGCCATCGGCTTCACGATCGGATCGCCGTTGGGCACGAAGGCGGCGAAGACCCCGATCATGATGAGAGCCGCGGCGGTGACGACGCGGGCGCTCGCGACGAAACCGCTGTCCACGGATGCCCGGGCGTCGCCGGTGTGGACGTAGTCCTCCCGCATCCGGGAGACCAGGAACACCTCATAGTCCATGGCGAGCCCGAAGAGCACGCCCATCAGGATGATCGGGAAGAAGGCGATCACCGGCCCGACCTTCGCCACGTTCAGGACATCGGCGCCCCAGCCCCACTCGAAGACCGCGGCGACCACCCCGAACGACGCCGCCACCGAGAGCACGTAGCCCAGCGTCGCCTTCAGCGGCACCGCGATCGAGCGGAACACGATGGTCAGCAGGATCAGCGACAGCCCGACGACGACCGCCCCGAACGGCAGGATCGCACCGGACAGACGAGCGCTCACGTCGATCGCGACGGCCGTCTGCCCGGTCACCATGACGTCCTCGATCCCGAACCGCTCCTCGAGCTCAGCCGAGTCCGCACGGATCTCCTTCACCAGGTCCGCAGTCGCGGGCGAACTCTTGTCGGTGGTCGGGTAGATCACCACGAGCCCGAGATCGGCGGTCCGGTTCGGCGTGGCCAGCGCGACCTTCTGCACCCCGTCATAGCCGCCCAGCGCCTCGCCCAGAGAGTCCATCACCCCGATCGGGTCGGTGGTATCGATGATGTCCGCGGTCACGAACAGCGGCGCGTTGTAGCCGGGCCCGAAGTCACGGCTGATCAGGTCGTACGTCTCCCGCGGAGCGGTCCCCGGATCGGCGCTGCCGTTGTCGTTGAGCCCCAGCGCGAGGTCGCGCGCCGGGATCGCCAGGACGGCGATGACGAGCAGCGAGAGCACGATCGTGACGACCGGGATCCGGGTCACCAGCCGCACCCACCGTGCCCCGAGGGTGGTGGCGTGAGGCCGCCCCTCCGCGACAGCCTCACGCCGATGGGCCCGAGACCCAGGCTTCGGACGCAGCCGCTCCCCCGCGACCGCGAGGAGCGCCGGCACGGCGGTGAGCGCGACGAGCACGGCGACCAGGACGGCGGAGGCCGCTGCGTACCCCATCACCGCCAGGAACGGGATGCCCGCGACCACGAGGCCGCACAGGGCGATGATGACCGTGACACCCGCGAAGATGACCGCGCTGCCGGCGGTGGCGACCGCCCGGGCGATCGACTCCTCCACCCCGAGACCGGCGGCGAGCTGGCTGCGGTGCCTGACGATCACGAAGAGCGCGTAGTCGATCCCGACCGCGAGCCCGATCATCAGCGCGAGGGTCGGGGTGGTGGCCGAGATCGTGGTGACCGCGGCGACCGAGAAGATCCCCGCCATCGCGATCGCCACCCCGAGCAGCGCGGTCAGGATCGGCAGGCCGGCGGCCAGCAGCGACCCGAACGTGATCGCCAGGACCAGCAGGGCGATGAGGATCCCGATCCCCTCGGTCGCACTGACGTGCACCCCGGTGACCGAGTACGCATCCCCGCCGACGTGCAGTTCCAGAGACGACCCCGACGGCAGCTCCGCGGCGTCCTCCAGGTCCGAGGTCACCCCCTCCGGGAGCTCGTCGAGACCGAGGTCGAACTGCACCGTCGCCAGCGCGTCCCGGCCGTTGTCACTGACGGTGCGGCTGTCCGGGCCCAGCGGGTCGGTGACCGTCGCGACGTGATCCACCTTCCCGACGGCCGCGAGCACCGCCTCGACCTCGTGCCGGTAGTCGACGATGCGATCCCCCTCGGGAGCGACGAAGACCAGCTGGGCCGAGGTCCCGGAGACCTCGGGGAAGCGCTGCGTGAGCGCGTCGAGACCCTGCTGGGACTCGGTGCCGGGGATCGTGAAGTCGTTCTGGAGCTTGCCGCCGAGCGAGACGGTCAGCGCACCCAGGAGCACCGCGAGCAGGAGCCAGAGCGCCAGCACGGTCTTGGCGTGGCGCGCGACCTGTCGGCCGAGGCGGTAGAGATAGGAGGACACGTTCGATACATTAACGCATTCAATACGAAACTGTATCGTTGGCGTATGTGAGGATTACTACATGACCGAGGTGAAGGCCCCCAGGCGACGTACGAACACCCGCGCCCGGCTGCTGTCCGCGGCCGTCGACGTCTTCGTCGAGCGTGGGGCGCGCCGGGTCACCGTCGACGACCTGGTCAGCGCGGCCGGCTACACGCGCGGAGCGTTCTACTCCAACTTCGGCAGCGTCGAGGAGGTGCTGCTCGAGGCGTTCAAGGAGGAGTCGGAGCGGCTGATCGCGGCCGTACGCACCGCCGTCGGCGAGCACAGCGACGCCGACTCGAGCGGATCACTGATCGGCGCGGCCTTCGACGCGATCCGCCCCCTCCAGGACCGCTGGTTCGTCCTGCAGAGCGAGGTGGTGCTGCAGAGCCTGCGCGACGCCGATGCGCGAGAGATCAGCTCGGCGACGTTCACGGCGCTCAGCGAGCAGCTCGTCGAGGTCGTCGACCTCGCCCTGGACCGCCTCGACCGCACCTCCACGATGCCGAGCGACCTCCTCGCCCAGACGATGATGGGCGTGTTCCTGCACAGCGTCACGATGCGTACGATCCGCCCCGAGGACCCCCGTGCCGACCGGCTTCTCGAAGACGCGCTCCCGCAGATCATCGATGGGCTGTCGATCCCGAGGGCCTCCGCCTAGGCTGAGGTCCGGTCCCATTCTCGGGTCGATTCTCAGGGGGTTGTCACATGGGCGCACCGACATGGGTGTGGCTGGTCACCGTGGTCGCGATCGTCGGCCTGCTCGCGTTCGACTACGTCTTCCACGTACGCAAGGCGCACACGCCCACGCTCAAGGAGGCGGCCACCTGGTCGGCGATCTACGTCGCGATCGCGCTGATCTTCGGTGTCGGCGTGCTGGTCTTCGGCGGCGGGACGATGGGCGGGGAGTACTTCGCCGGCTACATCACCGAGAAGGCGCTCTCGGTCGACAACCTGTTCGTCTTCCTGATCATCATGACCAGCTTCCGGGTGCCCCGAGAGGACCAGCAGAAGGTGCTGCTCTTCGGGATCACGTTCTCGCTGATCGCCCGCACCGGGTTCATCTTCGTGGGCGCCGCGCTGATCAACACCTTCGCCTGGGTGTTCTACCTGTTCGGCCTGATCCTGCTGATGACGGCGGGCAACATGCTCAAGCCCGACGACGACTCCCACGGGGAGAACTTCGTCGTCCGGCTGGCCCGGCGGCTGTTCCACGTCAGTGAGCACTACGACGGCGACAAGCTGTTCACGGTGGAGGACGGCAAGCGCATCCTGACGCCGATGCTGCTGGTGATGGTCGCCATCGGCGGCACCGACATCCTCTTCGCCCTCGACTCGATCCCGGCGATCTTCGGCCTCACCCAGAACGTCTACCTCGTCTTCACGGCGACGGCGTTCTCGCTGCTGGGCCTGCGTCAGCTCTACTTCCTGCTCGACGGCCTGCTCGACCGACTCATCTACCTGTCCTACGGACTGGCCGCGATCCTCGCCTTCATCGGCGTCAAGCTGATCCTGCACGCGCTCCACGAGAACAACATCCCGTTCATCAACGACGGCGACCCCGTGCACGTGGTCGAGATCAGCACCGGCCTCTCCCTGACCGTCATCCTCGGTGTCCTCGTCGTCACCATCGTCGCCTCGCTCTTCAGCAAGCGCGGCCGCGCCCAGAACGCCATCGCCAACGCCCGCCGCCACGCCGCCGCCTACCTCGACTCGGAATACACAGCGGACCCCGCCGAGCGCGAACGCATCCACAACGCCCTGCTCGCCGAGCGCGACGTCATCGTCTCCCTCGGCCCGAAGTACCTGCAGATCGCGCGCGACGAGACCCCGCTCATGGAGCTCCTCGAGC
The DNA here is from genome assembly GCF_042730435.1 of Nocardioides sp. NPDC059952. Classification (NCBI taxonomy): domain Bacteria; kingdom Bacillati; phylum Actinomycetota; class Actinomycetes; order Propionibacteriales; family Nocardioidaceae; genus Nocardioides; species Nocardioides sp. NPDC059952. The sequence goes on from NZ_JBHWLY010000024.1 coordinate 10,809, forward strand.
GCGCCCTCACCAGCCACACCGCCGCCGTCGAGCGCGGCGAGGCCTCACCGGCAGGGCCCCCGAAGATCCTCCGTGAGGAGTAGGGGGAGCCAAAGGCTTGGTCGCGTCCCATCCCGGTGACCAGTCATCCTCGGCCTCGCCGCGGGCAAGCCTCGTGGATCAGGCTCGCGACCCGCTCAACCGGGCGGTGTCGAGGACGAGCCGCTCGGCAAGCGCCCGGGCGGAGGCGGGGTTCTGGCCGGTGTAGAGGTTGCCGTCGACCACGACGAACTCGGCCCAGCCCTCGGGGGCGGAGCTGTAGAGGCCGCCCTCGGCCTTGAGTCGGTCCTCGACGAGCCACTTCGCGAGCGGGGCGGTCCCGACGGCGTACTCCTCGACGTTGCTGAAGCCGGTGACCTCCCTGCCGGAGAAGAGCCAGCCGCCGTCGTCGTCGCGGGCGGGCAGCAGGGCCGCCGGGCCATGGCAGACCGCCGCGATCGGCTTGCCTGCGTCGGCGAAGCGGCGCAGCAGGGCGCCGAACGGGACCGACTCGGCGAGGTCCTCCATCGGACCCCAGCCGCCGGGGACGAAGACGAGGTCGAAGTCATCGACGTCGACGACTTCGAGCGCGATGGGCGGATGCCGCTCGATGATCGACTCCAGGTGGAGCCGGACCCGCAGGGCCTCCTCCTCGCTGTCGCCGTGGTAGACCGGGTCGAAGCCTGCCGGGTCGGCGGTCGGGACCACGCCACCGAGCGTGGCCAGAGTGATCTCGAGGCCGGCGTCGGCGAAGACCTGGTACGGCGTGCTCAGCTCCTCGGGCCAGTAGCCGCTCGGGTGCCGGGTGCCGTCGGCCAGCGTCCAGTAGTCGACTCCGGTAGCGGCGATGAGAACTCGAGTCATGGGAATGATTCCTCCTGTTTTCGGGTACGTGAAAGGACGCCGCGTCGGCTCGTGGTGAGCCCCGGCGCTACGAAAGGGTCGAGATCAGCTGGTCAGTTGGCCTGGTTGAGGCGCCCGACCGGGGGCAGATCGCCACCGGCGAGGGCGTCACCGAAAGCGCGCGGAGTCACCCCGAAACGATCGCGGAACTCGTTGATGAAGTGCGAGGTGCTCCGATAGCCGACGGCCTTGGAGATCTGGGTGACGTTGGACTCGTCCTCGACCAGGAGCTCGCGGGCCTTGTTGAGCCGCATCTCCTTGACGAACTGGTAGGGCGAGCGCCCGGTGACGTCACGGAAGAGGTGCGAGAACGCCGACGGGCTCATGAACGCCTGCTCCGCCATCTCGTTGACGCTCAGCGGCTCGGCGATGTGGTCGCGTACGTAGGAGATGATCGCGCTGACCGGGTTGTTCGCGCTCTCCCGCGCGGCCCGTTCGACCAGGCGGGAGTACTGCTCGGCCTGGAGCGCGCGGTAGACGATCTCCTTGAGGTACGTCGGCGCGAGCACGCGCCGGTCCGCACCGGTCGACAGGGCGCGCAGGAAGCGCAGGATCGCGTCCATCATGTCCCGGTCCAGGGCGGAGACGAACGACGGCGGCGGCACCGTCATCGTCGGCTCCGGCGACCGGGTGAACGCCGTCGTCTGGCGCTCGGCGATGATGTCGGCGGAGATCTCCCGGACCATGTCGTTGTCGAGCTGGAGCCCGAAGGAGAGGAACGGCTTGTCGTGGCTGGCCTCGACGATCTCGGTCAGGAAGGGCTCGTTGCCGCTGATCGCCAGGTAGGTGAAGGGGTCGTAATAGTGCGCGTCACCGCCCTGGGTGACGCGCTTGCGACCCTGCGCGATCACGCACAGGTGGAGCTCGCGGACTTCCTCCCATAGCGGGGCGGCCGGCTCGTCGAACCGATAGATGGTGAGCCCGGGCCACAGCCCGTCGTTGGTGCCGACCTGGTCGGCGCGCGACTTGAGCTCGGCGACCAGGTCGCCCGAGCTGATCCGGAAGTCCAGCGGGTTCAGCAGCTGCGTCATCTCACGCCTCCATGTCTCGCAATGATGGTACGCCCGTGTGGTCGGGATCACACCCGCCCTGATCGCAGGTCAGGACGGGTCGACGGTCTTCCAGTAGGAGTCCTTGCGGACGATCCGGCGGCCGCGAAACTCCCACAGGTCGCAGCCGCGCGCCTTCACCGCGATGCCGTCGACGGTGGTCCCGTGGACCAGCCACTCGGAGACGGCGAGGTCGCCGCTGACCCAGTGGCGGTCGGCGTCGTACCGGACGTCGGGGATGCCGGCGAAGCGCGCGGCCAGGGCCTCGCGGACGGCCTCCTTGCCGACGATCCGCTGGCCCCACGGCTCCGGGCCGCGGGAGGTGTCGAAGGTGCAGTCGTCGGCGAAGAACGCCATGATCGCGTCGAGGTCGTGGGAGTTGAACGCCTCCATGATGGCGTCCAGGAGCTCGACCGAGACGGTGTCATCGGTGGTCGCAGTGGTCTCTACGGGCATTGCTGGGTCTCCTCGGGTCAGGGTCAGAAGGCGGAGAAGCCGATGGCCTGGAGCTGCTCGCGGCCGTCGGGGGTGATGTCGGCCGGCTTCCACGCCGGCAGCCACTCCCACTCCAGGTCGAAGTCGGTGCCGTCCTCGGCCAGGACCGCGCGTACGTTGCGCGCCATCACCTCGGTGAGCGGGCAGGCCGCCGATGTCAGCGTCATCACCAGATGGGCGACGCCGGCGGCGTCGATGCGGATCTGGCGTACGAAGCCGAGGTCGACGACGTTGACCCCGAGGTCGGGGTCGATCACGTCGTAGAGGGCCTCGCGGACCGCGAGCTCGGCCTCGGTCTCGACGACCGGCTCACGCTCGGGCCGGTTCCTGGCCTCCGGCACGACGGGCACGAGAGGCTCAACAGAAGACACAGCCGCGACCGCGGCCAGCCCGGCCGGGCGCAGCACGACGGTCACATCGCTCGTCGGGCTGCTGATCCAGTCCGCGACGCCGTGGGCCTTGCGCCGGATCCGGACGATGTCCTCGGCCGCCACGGCGCTGCCGGCTGCCAGGACGAGCGCCGCCGGGTCAAGCCCGCGCTTCCCTGCGACGACGAAGGCCCTGTCGAGGACCCGCGCCAACGGCTCGCACGTACGTCCCGGACCCAGCCGCAACCGGGCACGGGCCTCGATCGCGGAGCGGCCGAGCACCCGGTGGAGCGCGGCCACCGCCTCCGCCTCGGCGACCCGGACCTGCTCCTCGTGGACGGTGACGTCGACTGCCTCGACGATCGCGGTCATGGTGGTGCTCATGAGGGTGCCTCCGTTCTACGGACCCGGGGCCGCTGCGGCAGCAGCCCCTTCAGGTCGAAGTCCTCGTCCGCGACCTGGGCCGCCGTCGCCTGGTGCGGCACGGCGAGCAGCTTGCGGGTGGTCATCAGGTCGCGAGGCCGGTCCAGCGTGGCCACCGCGGTGATCCGGCCGTCCTCGAGGGAGAAGACGGAGAAGGAACGGCCCTCGACCGAGCCTCGGACCACCTTCGTCGCGGTCGGGCCGGCGTGGCCGACGGCCTTGAGGCTGTGGTCGTACTGGTCGGACCAGAAGTAGGGCTCGTCGGTGAACGGCACCGACTGGCCGAGCAGGTTGCGCGCGGCGTTGGCGCCGTGCCGCATCGCGGTGTCGTGGTGCTCGACCCGGACGGAGCGCCCGTAGGTCGGGTGCAGCCGGGATGCGACGTCACCGATCGCGAAGACGTGAGGAGCACTCGTACGCCCCAGCTCGTCGGTCACGATGCCGCCGTCCGTGCCGTCGACGGCGATCCCGGCCTCGACCGCGAGCTCGGCGTTCGGGATCGACCCGATCCCGACCAGCAGCTCGTCGCACTCGACGACCTCGCCGTCGCGCGTCTGCAGCTCGATCCCGCGAGCAGTCTCGGTCATGCCGGTGACCTGCTGACCGGCGCGGATGTCGACGCCGTGATCGGCGTGGATGTCCACCATCGTGGTGCCGAACTCCTCGCCCAGTGCCCGGACCAGCGGCACCGGCGCGGGCTCGAACACGGTGACGCGTACGCCCCGGGCGGCCGCGATCGCGGCCACCTCACAGCCGATGAAGCCGGCGCCGAGGATCGCCAGGTGCGTCCCCGGCGCGAGCCGGGCGCCGAGCCGCTCGGAGTCGGCGATCGCGCGGATCGAGTGGACCCGATCGCCCTCGAAGCCGGTCAAGGTCCGGGCGCGGACCCCGGTGGCGAGCACGAGCGAGTCGTAGGTGAGCGAGCCGCCGTCGGAGAGCACCACCCGCTGACCGCCCGGGTCGACTGCGCTGACCCGGGTGCCGAGCAGCACCTCGACATCGTTCTCGGCGTACCAGCCCTCGGGGTTGGCCTGGAAGTCACCGAGGCCGAACTTGCCGGAGAGGAACTCCTTGGACAGCGGCGGACGCTCATAGGGCAGGTGCAGCTCATCGGAGACGAGGACGATCCGGCCGTCGTAGCCCTGGTCCCGCAGGCCGGCGGCGGCGGCCGCCGAAGCGACCCCGCCACCGACCAGCACGAACCCGCTCGACCCAGTCATGGGATCGACACCCAGATCGTGCCGTCGTCCTCGACCTTGGCGAAGTAGGCCAGCAGCGTGCTCGTCGACGGGTTGATGCCCTTCGCCGAGCACACGTCGAACTCCCACAGGTGCTGCGCGCAGGTGAGCTTGTTGCCGTCGAGGTCACCGTCGTCGAGCGCCCACTCCTGGTGAGGGCAGCGGTTCTTGTAGGCGAACACCTCACCGTCGATGTTGACCAGCAGCACCGAGGTTCCGTCGACCTCGACGGAGAGCATCTCGCCCTCCCAGAGGTCGTCGAGATGAGACACCTCGATCCACTTCTTGTCGGTCAGCTCGTCGGTCAGCTCTTCGGTCACGGTCTCACTCATCTCCATCAGCTCCGATCAGCTAGCGGCCGCGGCCACGTCGAAGATCCCGGCATGCAGCTCCTCGCGGGCGGCACGTGCCCCGGCGACGACCTCGTCGGCGGGCCGTCCCAGCAGCGGGGCGAGCGCACCGACGGCGTCGTCGGCACGGGCACCCCAGCGCTCGAGCCACTTGCGCAGCGGCTTCTCGTTGGCGGCGCGCTGCTCGAGGGCGTAGCGGCCGAGCGCCCCGCTCCACCGGTTGCGCCGCTGGCTGTCCTCGCCGAGGAGCCCGGACAGCAGCCACGACTGCTCGTCACCGGCAGCCCGGCTGACCTCGCCGAGCTGCTGGATCAGCAGGTGATCGAGCGTCGGCGCGAGGACCAGGTTGAGCGACGCGAAGGCCTCGCCCCAGTCGTAGGCGATCAGCGCCTGCTCGATCGCCTTGCGGGCGGGCTGCCAGGCGGCGTCCTGCTCCCACCGCCGACGCTCGTCGGTGCCGATCCCGGAGTCCGGGTGGGCGAGCTGGAGCGAGCGGGTGCGGTAGGCGATCACGCTCACCCGGCGGAGGAAGTCGGCGTTGGCGTAGCCGGCCGCGCTGGTGACGTACGAGCTGGGGCCGATGAAGCCGACGTACGCCTCCGCCTGCTGGAAGCCGTGCACCAGATAGCGCGACGGCGTGAGCAGCGAGCCGAGCCGCTGCACCTGCTCGGCGGAGAGCGTCTCGTCCGCGCCGGCGTAGCGCTCCAGTACGCCGTCGAGCTTGGTCTGCTCGGTGGCCTGGAGGTTCACGTAGGAGCGGTAGGCGATCTTGTCGGGGTCGCGGAACCCCTCCCAGTCGTCGGCCTGGAACGGCGAGTGCTCGCGGTAGGTCAGGAACCAGAGGTTGCCCGGCGAGGACGGGTTCTGCTCGAACACGCTGGCCTTGCTGGCGCGCGTGTTCCAGTTCTGCGAGTGGGTGACGATCTCGTACTCGCTCGGCATCCGGCGGACGTCGCCGAAGGCGCTGAACGTACGCAGCTTCCGCTGTCTCCTCACCGGCTTGGCGTCCTCGCTCATGCCGTCGCTCCTTCCGTGCTGGACGGGCTCGCGGCGGCCTTCACGGCCTCTCCGCTCTCCCAGACGATGTGGTCGCTGCCGGTCCTCACCCGGCCGGCGAAGGAGGACATCACGACCTCCAGCGACCGGATCCGGTAGTCGGACCCGAGGTACTCCTGCAGGGTCGCCTCGGTCAGGACGAGGCGGTCCTCGGCCTGGATCCGGATGTAGGCGCCGCGGTCGATGACCTCGATCTCGGTCTCCGGGTTGTCGTCCTCGAGCGCGGCGATGATCTGGTCGATCTCGTCACCGTGGCGCAGGACCGGACCTACGGGGTTGTTCATAGCGACTCTCCGGGGATGTCGTACTCGACCGCGACGTGGTCGAGCGGCTGGATGCCGGCTTCGGCGACGGTGATGTCACCGGGCAGCCGGCGGCCGTTGTGGATGACGTACTTCGGGTAGGGCAGGGCGCGCACGCGCCGCCCCTCCGAGTGGTGAGCCACCGCGGCGGCCACCTCGTCGATCGTGTTGGCGGTGGTGACCGGCACGAGGATCGCGACGAAGTCCGTCGCGAAGATCGCATGCAGCGGTACCAGCTCCGGGGCACGGTCCTCGGGACCGAGCTCCACCTTCTCCTGCGTCTGCTCGCTCATCAGCTCTCGGCTCCCGCCACGATCAGTCCGCTGGCCTCACGGCCGGCGTAGTCCTTGGTCCAGGCCGTGTAGTCCGGGTCGTCGCCCATGACGTCGGGCGTGATGCCCATGTAGTCGAGCAGCCCGGGCACGGTCATCGGCTGGATGTGGCCGGCCAGGAACCGGTCGACCAGGGTCAGGTGGTTGACGTTGTCGCGGTCCTTCCACCAGATCTGGCGGCAGCCGAGGCTGCAGAAGTGGTACTTCTTGCCGTTGTAGTCCAGCGAGTGGTCGCGGATCCGCCACTTGCCGTCACGCGACTGCGAGGGGTTGCAGGCCGGCAGGTGACACGTCGAGCACAGCCACGGCAGCGTCTCGGGCAGCGTCGCCTCGACGTTGTTGGCGTTGATGTTGTCGATGATCGTGTCCCACTTGTCGCCGTACATGGCCTCCCAGTTGGGGTACTTCTCGTTCAGCCAGTCGCGTTCCTCGGCCGAGACGCCGGCCTTCGGCTTCCACCACAGGGTCGGGCGCCACCACCACAGGCCCATGTGGAGGCTGTGGTGCCAGCTGTCCAGCGAGCGCATGAACTCGTCCCAGAACCACGGCTTCTTGAGGCCGTAGTCCTCGATCGTCCGCACGAACTGGTCGACGATCCACTCCTCCATGAACTCCTTGTACGACTGCTTCCGGTGTTCCAGCGGCGTGTAGTAGTCCATCGCCGGACCGGTCAGCGCCGCGAAGGCGCGGGCGTTGGCCCAGAAGCCCTTGTCGATGACCCACTGCGCCCGCGCCGGGTCGTGCTCGACCAGGATCTCGAGGGTCGCGACACCCTGCTGGGAGTGGCGCGCCTCGTCGGTCTGGATGCTCGAGATCATCGAGGCGAAGTTGACGTCGCCGGCCTCCAGCGCGTCGGCCGAGAGGGCGACGAACTGCAGGTTGGTGAAGCCGGTCTCGAAGGTCAGCGGCAGCATCAGCGCGCAGTCGACGACGTTCGACGTCGTCATGAACCCGTCGAAGAGGGTCCGCAGCGCGATCGGCACCCAGTCGTTGGTGCTGTACGTCTTCTGCGTCCAGTCGAACTGTGGGTCCTTCTGGACCAGCTCGTGGCCGAAGAAGGTGGTCAGGTTCTGGTGGCGCAGCTCGTCGAGCTGGCCGTAGACCGCCATGTTCCGCCAGGCGCCGTTGAGGCCGAAGCGGGCCATCTTCAGCTCCGCCAGCATCGCGGTGTACTCCACCTGCGCGACGCCACCGAAGTGCATCTTCGTCGAGGACTTCCAGCCCTCGTCCAGGTGGTCGAAGGTAGCCGTGCGCTGGAGGGCGGCCTTGACGGCGTACGTCGCCGACTCCTTCTCCCGCTGGGTGTAGACGTACTCGGGGTAGCTGACCTTGTAGCCCTCCTCCCACTTCGCCCAGGCCTCGCGCGGCACCTTGCCGGTGCCGGTCAGCCAGTCGGGGTAGACCGCCTCGTCGTCGACGTAGGACAGCGTCCAGTCGACGTCGCGGACGAAGCCCTCCCATTCCTCACGCTTGAGCAGCGTCATGATTCTCGATGTCCTTTCTCAGGGCTTTCGCCGGGGAGGCTTCTCAGTCGACTTCGAAGTGACCGAGCTGACGGTTGACGCCTGCGTTGTCCCAGTACGCCTTGATGGTGTCGATCAGGCCGTCCTCGTCGACGTGCAGGATGAAGAGGTGCGGCTCGGCGAAGTACTTGCCCTGCGGCGCGATGAAGCCCCACGCCGACTGCTGGGTGCCGGTGATGTCGCAGGCGACGACGACGTCACCGTTGTCGTTGCCGTCGATGTCGAAGATCGTGTTGCCGAGATCGGGGAACGCGTTGATCAGCCCGCTCCAGATCACCCGGCCGATGGTGCGGACCTTGCCGTCGCCACGTACGACGCGCTGCTTGGCCCACACCTCGAAGGGGGTGTAGGAGAAGTCGGCGTTGTCGGTGCACAGGTCGGTCATCGCGACGACGTCGCGCTCGCGGTAGCGGTCGAAGAAGGCGGTGACGACTGCGACCGCCCGCTCCGCGGTCATGGGCCCGGAAGTCGGCGATGTGGTCGGTGCGGTGTCCAGCTGAGTCATTTCGTGTCTCCTTCTCAGACGATCGTCACGCGGTCCTGCCGCTTCACGGCGAGACGGCGGTGGAGCTGGTTCTGGCACCAGTAGGCGTCGATGCCGACGATCTGGTCGCCGGCGACGGTGAAGCGCCACGCGGTGTCCAGGTCGAGGTGCTTCTCCTGGTTGATGGCGTCGAGGAAGCCGGCGGACTGGGTGCCCTCGATCTTGAACTCGGCGACGACGACGTTGCCGACCTCGATCACGCTCTTGACCGTGATCAGCAGGTCGGGGAACGCCCGCACCACGTCGTCGAGGAACTGGCGGATGACCTGGGGGCCGCCGTCGCGGACCTTGAGCGGGAAGACGGTCACGTTCGCGTCGCCGTCGAGGGTCGACATGGCCCCCTCGACGTCCTTGAGCGTGAACGCGTTCAGGAACGCTTCGACGGTCCGGCTGGGGGCGACGGTGACGTCTGTGCTGGCTGATGGACTTGGCATGGTCGGCTTCCTCAGGAGGTCTCGGAACTTCATAGGACGGCCAGCGCCTTCAGGACGGCGTCAGCGGTGGCCTCGGTCGAGTAGGGGTTCTGGCCGGTGATGAGATTGCGGTCGACGACGACGTGCGAGGCCCACGGATAGGGCGCGTCGTCGAAGATCGCACCGGCGTTCTGCAGCGCCGAGGCGAGCAGCCACGGCATGCCGAGCCGTCCGATCGCGTTCTGGTCCTCCTCCTCGTTGGTGTAGGAGGTGAGCCGGAACCCCTCGAACAGCCACTGGCCATCGATCCGGTCCGGTGCCGCGAGCAGCAGGGCCGGCGCGTGACACAGGGCCGAGATGGTCTTGCCCTGCGCGTGCAGTACCTCGACGAGCCTGGCCACGTCGGGGTTCTCCGGCAGGTCGACCATCGGGCCGTGGCCACCGGGAGCGAACATCGCGTCGAACTCGCCGAGCTGCTCGTCGCTGAGGGTGGAGAGCGCGACCGGGGAACGGAAGCCCTCGATCGCGGCCAGCCGGGCGACGCGGTCGTCACGCACGGCGACGCTCGCGGCGTTCAGCTCGTCGACCGCCTCCCGCAGGGACGCCTCCGGCAGCCCGCCGTCGAGCCGCTCGGTGAGCATCACATCGACCAGGTTCCGACCCTGCTGCCAGGCGATCTTCGCCGCGCGGCTGACCAGGTCGTGGGCCTCGACGGGCGTCTTGCCGGCGGCGAGCAGCCGCTGAGCGATCCGACGGCCGGCGACGAGGTCGAGCGTCGTGGTGTGGTCCAGCGTGATCCGGATGTCGTCCGGGTCGTGGTGGAAGGTGCGGTAGACCGAGGCGTAGTAGTCACGGTCTTCGGCCGGGTAGTGGAAGATCGGCTCGAGTCCGTACGGGTCGGCGACCGGGGTGTTGCCGTCGGGCGTCAGCACCACGACGTCGGCACCGGCAGCGACGAACCGCTCGTAGGAGAGCAGCGCCTCCTCCAACCAGAATCCGGTCGGATGCGCACTGCTCTCACGCAGGTCGATCTCTCGTGCGCTCGACACGAGGAAAGCAATTCGGGGCATCTTGTTCCTCCAGGTAACGGCCTGTTGAAGTGAACAAAACGATGCCGTGATGTGACGTGGAATACATCGCAGAAAACCGCTGGCAAGTAGCGAATTCCTGCGGTGCGCATCCCGTTGCTTCGCTCCGAGGACGACGAAGGGGCCCTCCGTGACGGAGGACCCCTAGGTGTGAACGGAGGTTCAGGCGCGGCCGTCCAGGTATCCGCCGAGCGCGGCCACCGCCTCGCTGATCGCGCCGTCGAAGGCCACGGCGACCTCGGCCGGCTCGACGTCGGACCCGTAGACCAGGACCGTGCGTCCCTCGCCCAGGTCGACGACGTCGATCGTGCCGAGGTGGGACTCGGGCACGAGGTCACCGCCGGTGATCCGGTACTGGTAGCGGCGCAGCGCGTCGTCCAGGGTGACGGTCTCCTCGACCAGCCGGGTGCCGTCGGCGAGGGTGACGTCGCGGCCGGCATCGGTCGCCTCGGAGTGGGTGATCGCGGGGAACCAGTCGGAGACGGCACCCACCTCTCGGACGGTCGCCCACACGATGGCGGCGTCGTGGTCGAGGACTGCGTGCGAGCGGATGGAAGGCATGCCGCCACGCTACGCCCGAGGGCATGCCGGATTCAGCGCGCTCGATGCCGCATTCCTGCAGCCTGCTCCCGGGGATGTCAGGCGAGGTCGAGCGCCTTGAGCACCGCACCGACGGTCGCCTCGGTCGAGTAGAGGTTCTGCCCGGTGATCAGGTGCTGGTCGACGACGACGTGGGACGTCCATGGTGCCGGTGCGTCGTCGAGGATCGCACCTGCGTTCTGCAGCGCCGCGGCGACGTACCAGGGCGGGGCCGGGCGGTCCTGGTCCTCCTCCTCGTCGGTGCTGGTGGTGAGCCGGAAACCCTCGAACAGCCACTGCCCGTCGATCCGATCGGGTGCCGCGAGCAGCGCCGCGGCACCGTGGCCGATGCTCGCGATCGGCGACCGCTTCTCGTCGAGCACGACGAGCAGCCGCGCCACGTCGGGGCTGAACGGGAGGTCCTCCAAGGCGCCGCGCCCGCCCGGCACGAGGAGCGCGTCGTACGCCTCCAGCTGCGCGTCCGTCTGCCCGGCGAGCGCCAGCGGCGAGCCGAGGTCGTCGATCTCGGCCAGGCCGGCCGCGCACTCCTCGGCCATCGCCGCGCTCACCAGCTCCAGCTCGGCGACCGCGGCCCGCATCGCGTCCTCGGACAGGCCGCCATCGAGCCCCTCGGCCACCATCACGTCCACCAGGTTGCGGTCCTGACGCCAGGCGATCTTCGCCGCCCGGCAGACCAGGTCGTGCGCCTCGGCACCGGCGTGACCGGCGAGGACCAGGCGCCGCGCGATCCGGCGGGACGCAGCCAGCTCGAGCCCGACGATGTGGTGGAGCGTGATCCGGATGTGGTCCGGATCGCGGTGGAACGTACGGCACACCGCAGCGTGGTAGCCACGGTCCTCCGCCGGCAGGTGGAAGACCGGATCGAGGCTGTGCGGGTCGATCACCGGAGCGCCGCCGGCCGGCGTCATCACGACCACGTCGGCGCCGGCCGCCATGAACCGGTCGTACGCCGTCAGCGCCTGCTCCGCCCAGTAACCGGTCGCGCCGGAGATGAGGAGGGCGATGCGGGGCACCTTCGGATTAAACCGCAGATCGCGGTCGTAGCCCAGGAGATCCAGCGGTGTGATCACATCCGGGATAGGCTCGGGCCATGCCTTTACCTCGCATCGAGCTGAGCGGACGCGTCGGCGACCAGGTGTTCGCGGCCATGCACTCCGCGATCCTCAGCGGCGAGCTCGCCGTCGGTGACCGGTTGCGCATCCGCGACCTCGCCGAGGAGCTCGGCACCAGCGTGATGCCGGTGCGCGAGGCGATCCGCCGGCTCGAGGAGATCGGCCTGGCCGAGTCGCTGCCCTACCGCGGCGCCGTGGTGCGGGGCTTCACCCACACCGAGCTTCTGGAGCTCTACTCGACCCGCCGCCTCCTGGAGATCGAGGCGACCCGGCTGGGCGCGACCCGGGTCTCCGACGAGGACCTGGCGTCGATGCGGAAGGAGTACGCCGCGATGGAGACCGCCGTCGCCGACGGCGACTCCCTCGAATACCTCGACAGCGACGAGCGGTTCCTCGCGATCCTCTACCGATCCGCCGACAACTCGGTCCTCGTCGAGCTCATCCAGGCGCTCTGGAACCGCTGCCGCACCTACAAGATCCTCGGTGCGCGGCAGGCGTTCGACACCGCCCACCCGGCCGAGCTGCTGACCTGGCAGGAGCAGCTCCTGGAGGCGGCCTCCGACCACGACGAGACGCGGGCGACGACCATCACGGCCGCCTCGCTCGACGCGGCGATCGACCGCATCCGGGCGTCGATGAACGACGCCTGAGGCGCCTGCCGCACCCGTTCCCGATCGAGAGGGCCCCACGCCACCCGGCGTGGGGCCCTCGTCGTCCTCCTCGAGAAGAGATGTACGTCACCTCTTGTGTGATCTGTGATCACAAGCGTATGGTCTTGGTCACACCACCACCGAAAGAGGAGTCACCATGAAGGACGCCGTTGTCGTCGGGGCCGGCCTCGCCGGCCTCTCCGCCGCCTGGCGGCTGCGCCACGCCGATGTGCTCGTGCTCGAGGCCGACGATCGCGTCGGCGGCCGGATCCGCTCGGAGCGCCGCGGGGCCTACTGGCTGAACTGGGGCGGTCACGTCTTCGCCGGGCACGACTCCTCCACCGACGAGCTGCTGACCGAGGTCGGCGTCGAGGCGACCGACATCCCGGGCTCGCTGCAGGCGCTGTCGATGAACGGGAAGTTCCTGCGCAAGGGGCACATCGCGACGTACCCGTTCCGGATCCCGATGCCGCTGAAGGCCCGGGTGGCCACGATGACCGCCGGCTCGAAGGTCGTCGCCGGGGTCGCCCGCTACACCCGGGTCGTACGCAAGCGGGCCGGTGAGACCGGCGCCGAACGGCAGCAGCGCATCTACGACTTCGCCAACGGCCGCTCCTTCGACGACCTCGTCGGCGACCTGCCCGAGGACGCGGCGGCGCTCTTCAAGACCACCGTGACCCGCTCGGCCGGCAACATGGACCAGATCTCCGAAGGCGCGGGGATCGGCTACTTCAGCCTGGTGCTCGGCTTCGGCCAGGGCCTGAGCCGCGGCATCGTCGGCGGACCCTCCACGCTGACCGGCGCCCTCGCCGACGCGCTCGGCGACCGGCTTCAGCTCGGCGCCGCGGTCCACGAGGTCGTCCAGAAGAAGGACTCGGTCGTGGTGCGCTACCGCCAGGACGGAGTCGACCGGGAGGTCGAGGCCCGCACGGTCGTGCTGGCCACCACCGCCGACGTCTCCCACCGGGTCGCCGTCGACCTCGACACCGATGTGCGCGACGCGCTCGGCCAGATCGAGTACGGCCCCCACGTCAGCACCGCGTTCCTCACCGACGAGACCTCGCCCCGTCCCTGGGACGACATCTACGCGATCGCCGCCCCCAAGCGGTCCTTCGCCATCGCCCTCAACCAGGCGAGCATCGTCCGCGGACGCGAGGGGGCCGGCGAGCGCCGGCCCGGCGGCAGCTTCATGACCTTCTCCCCCGCTGCCCTCGGCGCGGCCCTCCTCGACAAGTCCGACGAGGAGGTGGCGCAGATCCACCTCGCCGACCTCGAGCAGGTCCTCGACCACCCGGGCTTCTCCGACTCGGTCGTGGAGGCGCAGACCCAGCGCTGGCGGGTCGCCTCGCCGTACTGCTTCCCGGGGCGCGCGAAGCTCCAGCCCACCCTGCTGCGCGGCGGCGGTCGCGTATTCCTCGCCGGCGACTACCTCGGGACCCTCTACACCGAGACCGCCATCACCTCGGGCTTCTCCGCAGCCCAGAACGCCTCCGACCTGCTGGCCAACGACGGCCGGCGCCTCATCACGATCCCGAACTCCGCCCAGACCAACCACCCCACCACCGAAGGAACCCTCGCATGACCACCGAGCTCCGCGGCGTACTGACCGCCCTCACCACCCCGTTCAACCCCGACGAGTCGATCGACGTGGCCACGCTGCGCAAGGTCGTCGACCGCTCGATCGACGCCGGCGTCAACGGCGTCGTCGCGGCCGGTTCCACCGGCGAGGTCGGCTCGCTCTCCTCCGACGAGCGGCTCCTGCTGGTCGACACCATCATCGAGCAGACCGCCGGCCGGGTGCCGGTGGTCGCCCAGACCGGTGCCACCACCACCGCCGAGGCGATCCGCCTCTCGCAGGCCGCCCAGCGGAGCGGCGCCGACGTACTCATGCTGCTGACGCCGTTCTACGAGCCGCTGTCGGAGGCCGAGACGGTCCGCTACATCAAGGACGTCGCGGGCTCCGTCGACATCCCGGTCATGCTCTACAACATCCCGCCGGTGACCGGCGTCAACCTCGCCCCCGACACCGTGCGTGCACTGGCGACCGAGGTCGACAACATCCGCTACATCAAGGACTCCAGCGCCAACTGGGAGCAGGCCCTGACCCTGATCCACGACCACAGCGACGTCATCGGCACCATCGTCGGCTGGGACGTCTACACCTACAGCGCCCTCGCCGAGGGGGCCGTCGCGGTGATGGCCGGCGCCGCCAACGTCGTACCTGACGAGATCGTCACCGTCACCCGGCTCATCGCCGAGGGCAACCTCACCGGCGCCCTGGCCGAGTGGAAGCGGGTCTACCCCGTGATCTCGCACCTCTTCGCCACCGGCTTCATCCCCGGCATCAAGGCCGGCCTCGATCTCCAGGGCATCCCTGTCGGCGTCCCCCGCCGTCCGCTCGCTCCGCTCGCCGACGAAGACGTCGAGGGTCTCCGCTCGCTGCTGAAGGCGCTCGGCAAGGAGGTCGGTTGACATGGACGCGGCGACCGAGATCCTGGTGAACATCGCCGACCTGCTGTGGTCGGCCCCCATGGCGTACACCGTCCTCGGCCTCGGCGCCGTCCTCACCCTGGCGATGAAGGGCGTGCAGTTCCGGCGCATGCCCGACATGGTCCGTCAGCTGCGAGAGGGCAGCGACGTGACCGGCGGCCTCTCCTCGTACCAGGCCCTGGTGATGGCGCTCGCCAGCCGGGTCGGCGTCGGCAGCATCGCCGGCGTCGCCACCGCCATCGGCGCCGGCGGCCCGGGTGCGCTGCTGTGGATGGCCGTCACCGGCCTGGTCGGCTGCACCGTCGGGTACGCCGAGGCGACGCTGTCCCAGACGTTCAAGCGCCGGGTCACCGACGAGGACCGCCGCGAGGCCGGCGAGGACATCGGCGGCATGCCGTACTACATCAGGCACGGCCTCAACCTGCCGAAGGTCGCCGCACTGATCGCGCTGCTCGGCCTCGTCGGATACGGCTTCCTCTTCCCGGGCTTCCAGGTGAGCACGATCGCGGCCAGCTCCGAGCGCGCCTTCGGGATCCCGCCGATCGTCCCCGCGCTCGTCGTCACCGCCATGATCGGCGCGGTGATCTTCGGCGGCACCACCCGCATCGTCAAGGTCACCCAGGTGCTCGTGCCGTTCCTGGCGGTCGGCTACCTGATCCTGGCCTTCACCGTCATCGCGGTGAACATCGAGGCCGTCCCCGAGGCGATCTCCCTGATCGTACGTTCCGCCTTCGGGCAGGAGCCGATGCTCGCCGGCATGGCCGGTGCCGCCGTCGCCTGGGGCGTACGTCGCGCCGTCTTCGCCTCCTCCAACGGTCTCGGCGAGGCGACCTTCGCCGCTGCCGCGGCACGCACCTCGCACCCGGGCAAGCAGGGCCTCGTGCAGACCTTCAGCATCTACATCGACGTGCTGCTGATCTGCATGGCCACCGGCCTGATGATCGTCGTCTCCGGGTCCTACAACGTCACCGACGCCTCGGGCGCGGTCCGGATCGACAACCTGGGCGACGTCCCCGTCGGCCCCAACTGGGTCCAGGCGTCGATCGACACGCTCGCCCACGGCTGGGGCGCCGGGTTCGTCGCGGTGGCGGTGCTGCTCTTCGGCTTCGCCTGCCTGCTCGCCTACTTCTACGTCGCCAGCTCCAACCTGCTGTACCTGGTCGGCGGGAAGAAGTCGCCGGGCTGGTCGCTGGTCCTCAAGCTCGGCACGCTCACCATCGTCTTCCTCGGCGGCATCGTTCCCGCGGAGACGATCTGGGCCATCGGCGACATCGGCCTCGGCCTGATCACCTGGGTGAACCTGGGCTCCCTGGTCATGCTCGCGCCCCTCGTCTACCGGATCTACCGCGACTACGAACGCCAGCGCGGGCTGGGTCTCGACCCCACCTTCGACCCCCAGGCCCTCGGCATCAAGGGCGCCGACTTCTGGACCGAGTCGCACGAGTCGGCAGCCGCCCAGGCTCCGCGCTCGTAGGACCGCATCTCCTGACGCCCCGCCCCTCTGAGGATCGCCTCTGGGGATCGGGGCGTCAGGCGACGTGACGGCTCCGGAAGGAGGTCGGCGAGGTGCCGTGGAGGCGTTTGAAGGCGGCGCTGAGGGCGAACGGGTTGGCGTAGCCGACGCGGGCGGCGATCGCCGACAGGGTCAGGTCCGTGCCGACCAGCAGGTCCGCCGCCAGGGCGAGCCGCCACCGGGTCAGGTACGCCAGTGGCGGCTCGCCGACCTGCTCGGTGAAGCGCCGGGCCAGGGCGGCTCGCGAGAGACCGACCTGCTCGCCGAGGCCGGCGACCGTCCACGGCAGCTGCGGGTGCTGTTCCATCGCCCGCAGCACCGCGGCCACCGCGTCATCAGCAGGAAGGGCCGGGGAGGCCGCGAGCACCTCACGCACGGCCTTGACCACGAGTACGTCCAGCAGCCGGTCGAGCAGGGCCGCCTGGCCGGCCTCCTCACGCACCAGCTCTGCCGCCAGGAGGTCGAGGACGGCAGTGTCGAAGCCGCGCAGCACCACGCTGGTCGGCAGCCGGGACAACAGCAGCGAGCCCACCGACGTCTCGCGCTCATAGGTCCCGATGAGCATCACGGTCGCCTCCGGCGAGCGACTGTTTCCCCAGGTGCGTACGCCCAGCGCCAGCTCCTCGGCCAGCAGCGCGCCGTTCGGGTCGACGCAGACCTGGCCGGGCAGGATCCGGATGTCGGCGGGGCGATCGGCCGAGTCGGCGATGACATAGGTCGCCGGCCCGCGGCACACGATCACATCACCCGCGGCCACCTTCTGCGGTCCCTCGCAGCCGGTGAAGACCGCCGCGCCGCGTGCGATCGCGATGACCGTGAGCGGCACCTCGTCCTCGGCGGTGATCGACCACTCCCCGGCGAACACGGCCTTCAACAGGAAGGCGGCCTGGGCCCGTGGACCATCCATGAGCAGATCCAGCGACGACATGAGTGAGACGATAACGCATCCTGCCTGGAGTCACACGTATTCCATCGTCGCTCGCGGCAGACCAGATTAGAGGCATGACAACTCTCATCACCGGCGCCACCGGCAAGACCGGCCAGCGCGTCGCCCACCGCCTCCAGACCCTCGACCACGACGTACGTGCCGTCACCCGCCACTCGATACCCCGGTTCGACTGGCACGACCGGAGCACCTGGGCCGAGGCCGTCGACGGCTGCGACTCGGCCTACCTGACCTTCCAGCCCGACCTCGGCCTGCCGGGGGCCGACGAGATCATCGGCGCGTTCGCCGCCCAGGCGGTCGCCGCCGGCTGCACCCGGCTGGTGCTGCTCTCCGGCCGCGGCGAGGACGGTGCCCAGCGCGCCGAGCAGGCGATGACGGCCTCCGGCGCCGAGTGGACGATCCTGCGCTCGGCCTTCTTCCTGCAGAACTTCACCGAAGGTGCGTTCGCCGACGAGCTCGCCGCCGGGTCGCTCACCATGGTCGAGCACACCGTCGCCGAGCCGTTCGTCGACGCCGACGACATCGCCGAGGTCGCCGTCGCCACCCTCCTCGACAAGGGCTACGTCGGCCGGGTCCTGGAGCTCACCGGGCCGCAGCTGCTCACCTTCGAGGAGGCCGCGCGCGCCGTCGGCGGGCCCGGCGTCGCGTACCGCTCCGTGCCGACCGAGGACTACATCGCGGTCCTGACCGAGGCCGGGTTGCCGGCTGCGGACGCGGCCGGGCTGGCGTACCTCTTCGAGGAGGTGCTCGACGGACGCAACGCGTACGTCACCCAGGACATCGAAACGGTCCTGGGCCGCGCGGCTCGGAGCATCGACGGTCTCGCCGGTGGTGAGCAGTCATGAGCGAGGTCGTACTCACCGGCGCGAGACTGCTCAACGGCATCACCGCGGGCATCTACATCGCCTTCCTGGTCGCCTTCATGCCGGCGCTGCACGGCCAGCCCGACGAGGTCTACGCGCGGGTCATGAACCGGCTCAACGTGGTCATCGTCAACCCGGTGTTCCTGGCCTTCTTCCTGGGCGCCCCGCTCCTGGCCCTGCTCCTCCTCGGCTGGCACCGGAGCCCGCTCGCCATCACCGCCGCCTGCCTGTCCGTCGCCGCCGTCGTCATCACCTTCGCGGCGAACCTGCCGCTGAACGACGCCCTGGCGAACGGCGGCGCCGTGTCCGCGTACGAGAAGCCGTGGCTGATCTTCCACACCCTCCGGACCCTCACCGCGACCGGTGCCTTCGTTCTGCTCAGCCTGCCCGGGACGCTCGCCCGGACCTAGCAGCAGACGACCTGCTGCACCGTGAACAGGGTGTCCTCCTGGCGCTGCATGTTGACGTAGCCCTGGTCCACCCAGACCACCCGGAAGAGCCCGTCCCCGAGGTCCTCGACCCGGCGCTCGCCGCCGGCGTCGAGGTCGTCGAGGATGTGGTAGTAGAAGCCGTCGCCGGACGCGTCGCCGGTGCAGGCCCAGGCGGCCGGGTCGTCGAGGTCGGGGATGTAGAGGCCCGCGGCCTCGCAGTCACCTGCCTGGAGCGCGTCGACGAACTTGACGGCCGCGGTCTCCGCGCCGCTGACCGGCTGTCCGGCGGCGGTCTCCTCGCCGCCGGCCGGATCCTCGGCCGAACCGCCGCGCGCGACGAACCAGGTCGCGGCGCCACCCAGCACCAAGGCGACGACAACGGCGGCCGCGACGAGGACGGCGTTGCGCCGGCTACGCGTGGGCGGCTGCGGCTGCGTCGGGGACGGCGACGGCGACGGCGAGCGGAGCATGGTCTGCTCAGCATGAGGAGGCGGAGGAGGTACGGCGACCGCACGCCCCGCGGCCGCGGCGGTCAGCGCTGTGGCAAAGCTGCCCGCGTCCGGCCAGCGATCCTCTGCCCTCGGCTCCAGGGCGCGCATGATCACCGCGGACACCGTCGCCGGCACGGGCGCAACCGTGCCGAGGTCCGGAACTCGGGACACGACCGTCAACGCCGGCGCGGGCGAGCGCCCCGCGAACATCGCCCACGCGACCGCGCCCAGGCTGCGTACGTCGGCACGATGGTCGATCGGCAGCGACTCGTCGAACTGCTCGGGCGCCATGTAGGCGGGCGTCCCGATCTGCCGGGTCACCTCCGAGTGCTGGTCGAGCGCGCGGGCCACGCCGAGGTCGGCGACCATCGCGCGCAGCCGCCCGTCGGAACCACCGGCGAGCAGGATGTTGGCCGGCTTCACGTCGCGGTGGATCACCGAGCGTGCATGCAGAGCGTCGAGGCCGGCCGCGGCCTGGGCCACCAGGTCGGCCACCAGCAGCGGCGGCATCCCCTGCGGGTGCTGGGTGATCAGCTCCGCGACGCTGCCCCCGTCGGCGTACGCCATCACGAAGTAGGGCGCACCCGTCGGAGTCTCACCGATGTCGTGGACCGAGACGACGTGGGGCGAGTCGACCGACCGCAGGAAGCGCGCCTCCTGCAGGAACCGCTCCCGGATGTCGGCCGCCTGCGTCCACTGGGCGCTGAGCACCTTCACGGCAACGGGCGAGTCGAGGTCCGGGTCGTGGTAGAGCCACACCTCGGCGAATCCGCCGGAACCGAGCGGCTTGACCTGGCGCAGGCGCCCGAGCATCTGGGGAAGAGTCACCGGGACATTATGGGGGCAGGGTTGGTTTCATGGACGCGATGCAGTCGCCCTGGTGATCATTGGTTCATGCCGGTCGACATCTCCTCGATACCCGCCGGGCTGCTGCCCGCCGACGGCACGGATTGGCAGCCGGTCACGACCGGAGAGTCCGGCGCCGCGGTACTGCACGACCGTGGTCGTGGGCGTTATGCGAAGCTCGTCGCCGCCGCGGATGCTGGCGAGCTCGCTGCCGAGCGAGACCGGATCATCTGGCTAGGCGAGTCAGGCCTCCCGGCCGCGACAGTGCTCGAGTGGCGAGCCACCGAAGACGGTGCCTGCTTGATCACCAGTGCTGTTGCCGGCGTCCCGGCCGATCGGCTCGATGCGGCGGCGATCGGGCACGCCTGGGCGGCGATCGCTTCCATCGCACGGAGGCTGCACGACCTCCCCACGGCGGACTGCCCTTTCGACCGAAGGCTCGCGTCGATGATGCCGCTGGCTCGTACGACCGTGATCGAGAACCGCCGGGTCCAAGCCGAGTTCCTGCCGGTGTCGATGCAGCACGTGCAGGCGACAGAGATCCTCGGCCGGCTCGAGGACCAGCTGCCGCAGCGCCAACGTGAGGAGGAGATCGAGCGAGTCGTCTGCCACGGCGACCTCTGCCTGCCGAACATCCTCATCGACCCCGAAACGATGCACGTCACCGGACTGATCGACCTGGGCCGCCTCGGTGTCGCGGACCCGTACGCCGACATCTCCCTGCTGCTCGCCAATGCCCGCGAGACCTGGCCCGACGAAGCCACCGCTCGCCAGGCGGACGCCGAGTTCGCCCAACGATATGGAATCGAGCTCGACGCGCAGCGGCAGAGCTTCTATCTACTGCTCGACCCGCTGACCTGGCCCGCCTGAGGCGACGACCTGGGGCACACCTCCGCGCAAATGCCAACCGCCTCCGAACCAACATTTCTGCTGACTCAGAGGCGGTCTCATGTTCTGCGCGCCTGTAGGGATTCGAACCCCAAACCTTCTGATCCGTAGTCAGATGCTCTATCCGTTGAGCTACAGGCGCAGTGTTACCGAAGCAACGTGTAGAAGATTAGCGGAAGATGGTCCGTGACCAGAAATCGCCACGTGTGAGAGGATCTTGCGCCAGCCACAGCATCGGGGAGGTGGAGCGTGAGCAAGCGTCAACCCACGCCGTCCGGCGAGGAGAAGAACGTGAAGGACGAAGGACGCACGCCCAGGACGCGTGCACTGCTCGAGGCCAAGGGCATCGAGTTGTTCGAGCTCATCGCGAACCGCGGCGGGATCCCCGTGTCGGACCCACGGATCAGCGAGGACGGGGAGTACGCGGGTGCGTTGACAGCTCTTGAGGAGCTGGGGCTCGTTCGCAACCCCGACGAGGCACCGGGCACCTGGGTGACCGTCGACCCGGCGACGGTTCAGGCGCAGGTCGTCACACCCATGACCCAGGAGGGGATCAGGCTCCTCCAGGAGTCGGCCGAGTGGGCCAACGACTTCACCGCCCTGCACAGTGCCTGGCGCCGCTCGGCGCCGGCCGATCAACGTGGTGGCATGACCAGCATCCACCGGCCGCAGATCCAGCCGTTCATCGATTCCCTGGTTGCGGAATGCGAGTTCGAGGCGCTCACCGCGCAGCCGCAGGCAACGCGTGACCCCAGCGTGCTGGCGGAGACCGCCCGTAAAGACGCCGCGCTCCTCAGGCGCGGCGTGAAGATGCGGACGCTCTACCAGCATGCGGCCCGTCGCCACTCTGCGACTCGGGACTATGTCGCCGCGGTCTCACAAGCGGGAGGCGAGGTCCGAACACTTGACGAGTTCTTCAACAAGATCCTCATCTTCGATCGTCGGGTTGCGATCATCCCGGGACCCGACGGGATCGAGACGGCCCTAGCCGTACGGGAGCCTGCGATCGTGGCCTATCTGGTCGATGTCTATGAGCGATCGTGGGAACGAGCCCGCCCATTCTCCGCAGCCGACACATCGACAATGAAGGAAGTGGCCGGTGAGCAGCGGTCGATGACCCTGCGGATGCTGATCGAAGGGCATTCAGACCCCGCTGCCTCGAAACGCTTGGGCGTGAGCCCACGGACGTACGCCGGCTATGTCTCCGACCTCAAGGAGGAGTTCGGAGCGGACACTCGGTTCCAGCTGGGCTATGAGATCGGCCGCAGCGATGCCGAGGACGGCGGGCTCGACGGCAACACGCCACTACCGCGCGACTGACGCCGGTGATCTGTGTGGCCACTGATCACCGGCATCGGGTGCGGCACATCACCAACTGGTGTCGTTGTTCGCAGAGATCCAGCTGGTGTCTGCCTTGACGATCCAACTGGTGTCGGCTTGAGCCGGGGCCGAGGCGAACAAGCTGACGACGACCGTTGCAGCGGAGGCCAGAGCAAGCGCCGCCGCAGTGCGTACGAGCTTCATAGATTTCCCTTCATGGTCTCGAGGCCGCGGTGTCGCCGAGAGGCCTACCCATCCAAGTATGGTGCCAGCCGCAGGTTACGAACAACCATTGTTCCGGTGTACGAACCTCTGCGCGGCACAAAGATGCAGGTCAGAATGTGTTTGGCCCCCGTTTTGAAGGGGGCCAAACACATTGAAACTGGCGGAGGCGGAGGGATTTGAACCCTCGATGGGGTTTAAGCCCCAAACTCGATTAGCAGTCGAGCGCCATAGACCGGACTAGGCGACGCCTCCATACCGCTCGAACAGGCTACAAGAACCGCACTCCTGGGACCAATCAGGGGGCGTCGGACGAACCCGAGGTGGTGTCGAGGGGCTTGATGGTGGCCTTCAGATAGACCTGGAGATCGCGTACGAACTGCTCGCGGTCGATGCTGAGGATGGTCACCGGGATCGTGGTGGCGCCGCCCTTCTTGAGCCGCAGCTCCAGGCACGGCGTGCCTGCGGGCATCGTGGTCACGGCCTCCTGGATGTCGACCCAGCGGGCCTCGCGGACACCGGCACCCCGCACGAACGCGACCCGGTAGCCCTGGGCGCTGGCGCGCAGGACGTACGCCTTGTTGCGAAGCCACCAACCGAACCCGATCACCGCGGCGACGCCGACGACGAGCGGGAAGAAGAGCCACGCGAAGTCGATCCGGGCCGCGATCACAACGGCTGTGCCGGCGAAGACCAGGAGCGCCAGGCCGACCACGGCGGCACCGAGGAGGCGGGCCTGCACGGAGGGAGCGAGGCGGTAGTAGGTGAGCTCAGCAGATGACACGCTCTCCATTGTGGCCGACACGGGAGCCGAGAGCCGCATCGGCTTGCTCCTTTACGTGACCTAGGTCACAATCTGCTCATGACAGGTGTGCTTCCTAATATGTCGGATGCTCTTCGGGCCCTGGATACTGCAATCGCCGCTCCCCGTCCGGGGGCCAACGTCGGCCTGTGGCGCTGGTCGGTGCGCCAGCGTCTCGCGGGCGTACGTGATGCGTTGCTGGTCCTCGACACCGGTCAGGAGTGGCATGCCCTCAGCGATGTCGGCGCGCTCCGCGACCGCGGCACGCTGCTGAGCAGGCTCGCCGTCCTTGCCGACGACGTGCTCGACCGCATCGACCTCGAGGATCTGCTCCTCGAGCTGCGGCGGCTGATGATCGACGTGGATCGTCACCTGCAAGAAGTCTGAATCTGGCAGGGCCACGCCCGCGCCAACGCCCCCTCAGCCAGCTATCGCTGGCGCTCAACCTGGCAGAGGGGGCGGGATTCGAACCCGCGGTAGGTCTCCCTACGACCGCTTTCAAGGCGGTTCCGATCGGCCACTCCGGCACCCCTCCATGCGCCCGTGGGCGCGTGGGCGAGTCTAGTGCGCCTGAGGCTCAGGCGCTCAACTCGACGAGGACGTCGCCCTCCTGGACGACGTCTCCGGAGGCGACCTTGACCGCCACCACGGTGCCCGGGGCCTCGGCGAGGACCGGGATCTCCATCTTCATCGACTCCAGCAGCATGACGGTGTCTCCGACGGCAACTTTGTCCCCGGGTTGCACTCCGACGCTCATGACGTTCGCGACCATCTCGGCAGCGATCGTGGTGGGGACTCTTCGGTTCATACCCCCGAACCTATGGGTTACCGCGTGGTAGCCCCAGCCGTGGAGCGCCTCAGAGCAGCGCGTGGGTGCGGCCGGGCTCGGGGCGGACAGCGCTGGCCTCATCGGCCTCACGCGCCGCCCTGCGACCGCTGCCGGCGGCCGGCGAGCCGGTGAGCGCGAGGTCGATGCGGATGATGATGAACGCGATCACCAGGCCGATGAGGATGCTGTAGACGACCGAGAGAGCCGCTTCGGCGAGCCCGACGTCGGGGTTGAGGAACGTGCTCGCGACAGGTGCGGTGAGCGCGACACCGAAGAGGCAGACCCACCAGCCCTGGCGGCGCCGGGCGCGCATGTGGGTGCCCCAGACCAGCGCCGGGACCCCGAAGAGCGCCTGGATCGGGTGCGGGTAGCCACCGATGTGGATGCGGCACCAGCGCTGCATGTCGTCGACCGAGTCCATCAGGCCGGTGCTGCCGTAGCGGCGCAGCATCTCGGCGTAGATCAGGGTGAGCGCGAGCATCAGGCCACCGATGCCGACGATGATCGCGCCGCGCCGGCCGAGGCCGTGCAGGCCGGCACCGAGGCGGTAGACCGCGAAGAAGGCGATCGCGAGCGAGCAGGCCAGCGTTGCGTACTCGAATCGGGAGACCATCACGACCGGCTCGAAGCCGAGCGCGGCGAAGCTTCCGAGCGCGGCGATGCCGACTGCGATGAACGTCTCCCGGATCGTCTTCGGGAAGCGACGCGACGGGACGGTGGCCATCACCGCGAGGACCGCGGCCACCGATGCGACCAGAACCGCCGCACCCGTACGCAGCGCCTCGTTGTCCACGAGCACCACGACGAGCCCGGCAACCCCTGCCAGAGATCCGAAGATCAGCGGGCGGCCACCGGTGCGGTGCGCCAGCGCGAAGGTATAGGCGGTGCCGACCACGACGGCGCCGAGGCTGCCGAAGATCTCCGGGCCCAGGTCGAACGCACTGACCACGAGGCCGAGCACGCCGACGGCGAGCGCGGCCAGCCAGATCGCCCGGACGGTGCCGGCGGTCAGGCTCTCGATGAGGCCGAGGCCCGCGCGGGCGGCGCCTGCTCCGGGGACCCTCGGCTGCGCGAGGAACGAGGTCACCTTGGCGGCAGGGGTGGGCCGACCCGACGGCTCGATGTCGTAGGGCCCGGCGGGATCACGGACCGGCTCGAACTGGCCGGACTGGTAGGGGTCGGCCTGATAGCCGGGCTGCTGGACGTGGGGCGGCGTCTGCGGCGCCTGCGCCAGGCCGGTCGTGCCGAGGTAGGGAGCCGGCGTGGAGTAGGCCGGCGCCTGCCAGGCACTCGGCGGCGGCGCGGTCGGCCCGCTCAGGGCCGGCGCGGGCTCGGCCCGGTAATCCGGCGCCGGGTAGCCGCCGTAGGAGGGTTCCTCCGGTGCGGTCCGCGCGGCACGCTTGCCCGTGTAGCCGTTCGGCTCGTCGAACTGCTCGGGCTCGGCACGCCCGGCGATCCGGCGACCACCACCCGTGGAGGGAGGCTCCTGGGGCGGCTGACGCTCGTCGTACCACGCCTCGTCGGCCCAGCCGTTCTCGCTCCAGCCCGGACCGTTGCTCTGCCCGTCGAAGCTCTGGCCGGTGTCCTGATAGCCCGCCCAGTCGTCCTCCGCCCACTGGTCATATGCCAGCGCCTCGCTCGAGGTCGGCTCGACGTAAGCGGGTGTGGGTTCGCTGCGACCGGCTGCACGACGGCCACGCTTGCTCTTGTCAGCGCGACGGCGGGGGGCTCGGTCCATAACAGACGAGGGTACCGGGGAAGGGGTGAACCTAACGAGTCATCGATATCCGTTTACCGCTGTGACGGGGAGTTGTTGACGAGGGTCACATTCTGCGGTTGACCAGGGAGGGGTTGGTGCGCCGCGCCTCCTCGAGCACGGCTCGATCGATCGTCGCGGAGATGATCTCGTCGCCGTCCCCGGCCTCGGCCAGCACGTCCCCGAGAGGGTCGACGACCATCGAATGACC
Organism: Nocardioides sp. NPDC059952; assembly: GCF_042730435.1. Classification (NCBI taxonomy): domain Bacteria; kingdom Bacillati; phylum Actinomycetota; class Actinomycetes; order Propionibacteriales; family Nocardioidaceae; genus Nocardioides; species Nocardioides sp. NPDC059952. The sequence goes on from NZ_JBHWLY010000024.1 coordinate 36,881, forward strand.
GCAGTAGCGAGGGGCCGACTGGGCAGCCGCCGCGATGAAGACGGTGTTCTCGATCGCGCGTGCTCGCACGAGCGTGCGCCAGTGGTCGACCTTGCGCGGACCGGCCACCCACGCGGCCGGCAGCACGATCAGCTCGGCGCCCTTCTCGACCAGGCGTCGCGCGAGCTCGGGGAAGCGCAGGTCGTAGCAGGTCATCAGCCCCGTCGGCACCCCCGCGACGTCGACCACGACGGGCTCGATCGCGCCCGCGAGCAGCGCGTCGGACTCCTTGTAGCCGAAGGAGTCGTAGAGATGGATCTTCCGGTACGCCGCCTCCGCCCCGCCCCGGACGAGCAGCGTGTTGAACGGCCGGCCGCCAGGATCACCGCTGGTCTCCAGCATCCCGGCCACCACCGTGGCCCCACGCTCCCCCGCCACCCGGGACAGCTCGGTCCCGAACGGCCCGTCCGTGCTCTCGGCGTAAGGGCTCAGGTCGGATCCCGGCTTGCCGAAGTCGCGCGCGAACACCTCCGGGAAGACGACCAGGTCGCTGTCGCTCGGCGTCAGCTCGGCCAGGAGTGACCGGTTGTCGTCGGGCTCGAGACCCGAGGCGTGCTGCACGAGGCTGATCCGGAGGCGGTTCCAGGTGGTCACCTCTCCAGACTAGAGTCCGGGGCGTGACTGCCTGGGACGAATGGGAGCCGTACGCAGCCGTGCTGCTCGCCGGAGGACGCAGCTCCCGCCTCGACGGGATCGACAAGTCCGGGATCGAGCTCGGCGGCCGCACGATGCTGGCTTGGACGCTGGACGCCGTCGTCGACGCGATGGAGGTCGTCGTCGTGGGCGACCCGGTGCACACCGAGCGCCCGGTGACCTTCGTCCGCGAGGACCCCCGCTTCGGTGGCCCGGTCGCCGCCCTGCTGACCGGCGTGGACGCGCTCCTGACCACGCGGGCGTACGTCGGGGTGATCGCCGTCGACATGCCCTTCCTGCGTCCGCGGACCCTGTCGCGGCTCCGGGAGGCGGCGTTCGGTCGCGACGGCGCCGTGCGCGTCGGGCCCGACGAGCGCCGCCAGCTGGCCCTGGTCCTCTCCACCGCACGGCTCGCCGAGGTCCGTCCCGACCACGAGGGGCAGCACGGGATGCCGTTGCGCAAGCTCCTGGCCGGCCTCGACCTCGTCGAGGTCCCGTCCGAGGGCGACGAGCATCGAGACATCGACACCTGGACGGACCTGAAGTCGATCTGAGGAATCGCCTCAGTGGCTCGCGCGCCAGCTGTAACACGCTGTTACACCGACTATCCGGTCGTTCAGAACGACCGGATAGTCCTACGAACGACGTGTTACACGACACCAGGCACACAACTCACCCCTCATGCAGCCCCCTAGTGTTGGAGGCATGCGAGCCGTCGTAGCAGAGCAGCCCGGAGGGCCTGAGGTCCTCACCGTCACCGACCGACCCGACCCGGAGCCGGCACCCGGTGAGGTCGTGATCGACGTCGCCGCCGCGGGGCTCAACCGGGCCGACCTGCTGCAGCGCCAGGGCTTCTACCCGCCCCCGAAGGGCGCCAGTGACATCATCGGGATGGAGTGCAGCGGCGTCATCTCGGCAGTCGGCGAGGGCGTCGACGAGTGGGAGATCGGCCACGAGGTGTGCGCGCTCCTGGCCGGCGGCGGGTACGCCACGAAGGTCGCTGTCCCGGCCGGACAGGTGATGCCGGTGCCGGAGGGGGTCGATCTGGTCACCGCCGCCGCGCTCCCCGAGGTCACCACCACCGTGTGGTCCAACGTGTTCATGGTCGGCGGGCTGACTCCCGACGAGACGTTCCTGGTCCACGGCGGTGCCGGCGGGATCGGCACGATGGCCATCCAGCTCGCCAGCCAGATCGGCGCCCGGGTGATCACCACCGTCGGTTCGGCCGAGAAGGCCGAGCTCGCCAAGTCCCTCGGCGCCGAGGTCGCCATCAACTACAAGGACCAGGACTTCGTCGAGGTCGCCAAGGTCTACGGCGGCGCCGACGTCATCCTCGACAACATGGGCGCGAAATACCTCGCCCGCAACATCGACGCCCTCAACCCCGAGGGCCGTCTGGTCATCATCGGCATGCAGGGCGGCACCAAGGCCGAGCTCGACATCAATGCCCTGCTCCGCAAGCGGGCCGCGGTCATCGCCACCAACCTCCGCGGCCGCCCGGTCGAGCAGAAGGCGACGATCTGCGCCGAGGTCGTCGAGCGCATCTGGCCGATGGTCGAGGCCGGCGAGGTGAAGCCGGTCGTGCAGGACGTACTTCCGCTGGCGGAGGCCGCCGAGGCACACCGGCTCATGGAGTCCGGCACCCACACCGGCAAGATCCTGTTGACCACCGCGCCGTAGGTAGGGTTGGGCGCATGACTCAGGAGCAGACCGGGGAAGTCGTGGTGATCGGACCCGACGGGCAGCCGATCGCGGTGCCCGCCGACGTACTCAAGAACGCCACCGCACCGGAGGCGAACGAGGACGAAGAGCGCGATGTGACCGACCTCGTGGAGCAGCCCGCGAAGGTGATGCGGATCGGTTCGATGATCCGCCAGCTGCTCGAGGAGGTGAAGGCCGCCCCGCTCGACGAGGCCTCCCGCAACCGGCTCCGCGAGATCCACCAGGCCTCGATCAAGGAGCTCGAGTCCGGGCTCGCACCCGAGCTGGTCGAGGAGCTGGAGCGGCTCTCGCTGCCGTTCGCCGAGCAGCAGACCCCTTCCGAGGGTGAGCTGCGGATCGCGCAGGCGCAGCTGGTCGGTTGGCTCGAGGGTCTCTTCCACGGCATCCAGACCGCCATCTACGCCCAGCAGGTCGCCGCGCGCGCCCAGTTCGAGCAGATCCGCAAGGGCCTGCCGCCGGGCGTGAGCCTCTCCCCCGAGGGTCAGCCGGCCGCCGGCCAGGGCGGGCCCCCGCAGGGCGGCCAGCACGACCACGGCGACACGTCCGGCGGGCTCTACCTCTAGCCGAGTGGCGGGATGTTCACCGAGGTAACTCGGTGAACATCCGCTTCCTTCGCGGAACTCCACGAGGAAAGCGAGCGCCGACCGAGTTACCTCGGTCAGCAATCACGGCAGCGGCCCACCGACGAGCGCGACGACCACACCCACCCCTGCCGCGAGCAGGAGCGTGAGCACGACTCCTCGCCTCAACAGCAGCAGGAGTACGCCGGCGGCAGCCAGCACCACCCACTGCCACCACTCGCTCGTCGCCATGGCCAGCGGCACCGCGGAGCCGAGGATGGCACCGATCGCGGCCGGCCCGGCGCCGTCGAGGAAGGCACGGGCGAGCGGCGAGGAGCGGAGCGCCGCGAAGTGCCGTCCGCCCGCGATGATCATCACGAACGACGGCCCGAACGCGATCACGGCAGCACCCAGCGCGCCGAGGAGCCCGGCGGCCGCGAAGCCGACGACCGCAACGGTGTGGACGACCGGGCCCGGGGTGATCTGCCCGAGCGCGACCGCGTTGAGGAACTCGGCGTCGCTCATCCAGCCGTAGCGGTCGACCGCATCTGCCTGCATCAGCGGGATGATCACGAACCCTCCCCCGTACGACAGCGCGCCGACCTTGAAGGCCGTCCACGCCAACGGCGCCGCCACCGCGGCGGTCAGCGCTCCCTGGGCCAGGACCGGCACGGTGAGGACCGACTGGAACGAGTTCGTACGCCACGGCCTCCGCATCGCGACCTCGACGAGCCCGGCGCCGATGAGCACGAGGACCACCCAGGCCCCGGTGGTCGCGGCGGCGACGGTGCCGACGAAGGCGTAGAGGATCCATCGCGGACGCGACGAGGTCCGCTCATAGGAGGACGGCACCAGCGCCCAGCCCGCCTGGACCGCGACCGCGGCGACCGCCGCGCCGGCCCCGGCACCCGCGCCGAGCACCCACGCGGGCGGGTCGCCCAGGAACAGCGCCGCCAGGGCGAGGATCAGCACCAGACCCGGCAGGATGAACGCGAGCCCGCCGACCAGCGCACCGAGCACCCCGCGAACCCGCCAGGCCGTGAAGATCGCCAGCTGGGTCGAGGAGGGTCCCGGGAGCAGGTTGCAGGTCGCGATCGCGTCCTCGAACTCCTCCGGCTCGACCCAACCGCGGCGCTCGACGACGGTCTCGCGCAGCAGGCGGATGTGGGCGGGCGGTCCGCCGAACCCGATGACTCCGATCCGGCCCCACTCCCGCGTGATCTCCACCAGCGTCGTGGTCATGACGCGCAGCGTACGGGCTCGGCGTGAAGTTGCTCAGATGTGGATCTTCTGTAACTCCAAAGTGGCGAAAAGCTGCGTCATGACCTGGTCGCGACCCCGTTTCTCTCACGTGAAGGCCGCCGGACAACGGACGGCCAGCGCCGTCCGCCGAGAAGAGGAAACACCATGGCTACCACCACGATCACCGCACGTCACCGCAGTGACCTGACCGCCGTCGAGTCGATCCGCAACAACGTCCTCGACGCCGTCCGCAGCCTCCGCAAGCCCGACCCGTCGGAGCACAAGCACCGTGGCGGGATGCCGCCGGCCGTCGGCAACACGATGTTCGGCGTCGCCGCCGTGGCAGCCGCCGGCATCGTCGCGCTCGGGGCCTTCCGCTGACCATGCGCCTACATCTTCGGTCCGTCGTACACAGCCTGATGCTGTGGGTGGACGCCCTGGGCCTACTGAGGGGGAGGGCCAGGGCACGGCCGGGGGGCCGCCGCACCACGGACTGAGTGTCGTCGCACGAGCGGATCGGGGGATTCACGCTCGCGCAGACGGCACCTGCGAGAGATCTCGTCATACCGGGGGATATCGACCGGATCTCGCAAGACCGCAGCCGACCATCCAGTGGGGGATGGTCGGCTGCGGCGCGTCTGCAGGTCGGCCGTCAGGCCGGGACCGACGACTCCTCCACCCGTCCGCCATCGGCAGGATCGGAGGCGGCCGCGTCGCGGCGTACGTCGGCGTCCTTCCACAGGTCCAGGAGCACCGCCGGCCAGATCTCCTCATCAGTCGCCGCGAGCTCCGGCCGCGTCCACCAGCGGTGCGCGGCCATGGTGAGCAGCTCCTCCTCGGTGTGGCCGGCGGTGGAGACCTCGAAGGCCGGCACCCAGCAGGCGTAGAAGACGTCGTCCTGGTCGATGACCACGTCGCTGTAGCCGTGCACGACGGTGCGCCGCATCGTCGGCCCGAGCAGATCGGCCTCGGTGACCCGGAGACCGGTCTCCTCCTCGAGCTCCCGCACCGCGGCGACCCGCTCGCTCTCGCCCGCATCGATGCCGCCGCCGGGGGTGATCCACCAGCGCGCTCCTGGGATGCCCGGGTCGGAGTCGGCGAAGAGCAGGATCCGGTCGCGGTCGTCGATCAGGAGCACCCGGACCGTGCTCCGGGTGCGGCGTGGCCGCTCTGCGGGCGCGACCGGGACGAAGGTGCGTGGGGAGTCTTCCTCGGAGGCCATGGCCCCATCCTCACCCACGCGGTGCGTACATGATCACGCCCATCCCGGCCAGACACAGCGCCGCACCGGCGATGTCCCAGCGGTCTGGCCGGTAGCCGTCCATCGCCATCCCCCAGGCGATCGAGCCGACGACGAAGACTCCGCCGTACGCCGCCAGGATCCGCCCGAAGTGGGCGTCGGGCTGCAGCGTGGCGACCACGCCGTAGAGGCCGAGCGCGATGAACCCGGCACCGACCCAGAGCCAGCCGCGATGCTCCCGCAGCCCCTGCCAGACCAACCAGGCGCCACCGATCTCGGCGATCGCGGCCAGCACGAAGAGCAGGAGGGAACGGAGGATCAAAAGCCCTCGCCGATCAGATGGGCGCCGCCCAGCGGATCGTTGTTCCAGGAGATCGTCGTCCAGCCCTCCTCCAGGCTGCCCTCGATGACCGCGAGGCCGGTGTTGCGGATCCGGTTGTCGTCGCCGAAGGCCGGCGACCGGGTGGTGCGCAGCCCGGTCCACATCCGGATCGCGGCACCGTGCGAGACGATCGCGACGGTGTCATCGGGCCCGTGCTGCTTGGCCACGGACTGCACCGCGGCGTCGTAGCGCGCCAGGAACTCGTGGCCCGCCTCACCGCCCGGAACCGGGGTCTCGAGCGTGCCGGTGACCCAGTCGCCGAGCGCCTCGAGATACGCCGTCACGGACTCCTTGTCGGTGGCCATCTCCAGGCGACCGGCGGTGATCTCCTCGAACCCCTCCTGCACGACGACCGGCAACCCGAGCCGGCGAGCGAGCGGCTCGGCGGTCAGCTGCGTACGCACGAGCCGGGAGGCGTACAGTCCCGCGATCCTCTCCCCCGCCAGCGCATCCGGCACCGCCGCGGCCTGGGACAGTCCGAGCTCGGTCAGCCCCGCTCCCGGGAAGGCGGTGTCGAGCGCCCCCGAGACGTTGCTCGGGGTCTGGCCGTGTCTGATCAGCAGAAGTCTCATATGCCGGTAAGGGTACGGGACCCACCGCACCGGAGGTGACGGACTAATCTGAATCCGGACGAACTACTTCCGGGAGCCGCCACGATGGGACATGACGAGAGCCCGACCGCTCGCGCACTGCTCACCCTCGAGCTGCTGCAGTCCTCCCCCGGCATCACCGCCGAGCGGCTGGGCGAGCGGCTGCGGGTCACCGAACGCGCGGCCCGACGCTACGTCGCGATCCTGCGGGAGGCGGGGATCACGGTCGAGTCCGAGCGCGGTCCCTACGGTGGCTACCGGCTCGGCCGAGGGATGCGTACGCCGCTCATCTTCACCACCGCGGAGGCGCTCGGCCTGGTGATGGCCCTGCTCGACGGTCACCACGACATCGCCGACGCCACCGGTCCGGTCGGGAGCGCGGTCGGCAAGATCGGCCGGGTGCTGCCCGAGTCGCTGTCCCAGACGGTGGCCGCGGTGCGGCGTACGATCTCGGCCGTTCCCGACCAGAGCGCCGTCTCGCCCGATCCGGACATCACCACCAGCCTGGTCCAGGCCTGCGACTCCCGGCGGCGCACGACCATCGCCTACACGACCGAGAACGGCAACGAGCGCAAGATGGTCGTCGACCCCTGGGCGGTCGTCGTGCGCCACGCCCGCTGGTACCTGCTCTGCTGGTCGCACACAGCCGACGCGCGCCGGGTGCTCCGCGTCGACCGGATGGGCGCGGTCGACATCGAGGAGACCGGCTTCGTACGTCCGGAGATCGACCCCGTCGCCGAGGTCGAGGAACACCTCGGCGAAGGCTGGGCCTATGAGGTCGAGGTCGTCTTCGACGCCCCGTTCGCGCAGGTCGACCGCTATCTTCCGCGCGTCCTGGGCCGCCTCGAGCCCATCGACGAGGGCCACTGCCGTCTCGTCGGGAGCACCAACAGCCCGGACTGGTACGCCCAGGAGCTCGCCCGCCGCGCCGTCCCGTTCCGGGTGGTCGAAGGCGACGAGGTACGCCGCTGCGTAGCCGCACTCGGCCAGCGACTCCTCGACGCCGCCGCGCGCTGAACGCCGAGACGTCACCCGCGTCGGCCGAGGTGGCAGGGAGGTGCCGTCTCGGCCGACGTGAGTGACGTCTCGACCGACGTACCTGACCTCTCGGCGGGTCAGCTGAGGCGAGCGGGGAGGTGCGAGTAGCCGCGAAGGATGCGGGTGGGGTGGCGCTCACGGTCGCCGACGAGCTCGAGGTCGGGGAAGCGCTCGAAGAGGAGCCGGAGGCCGATCTCGCCCTCCATCCGGGCCAGCGCGGCGCCGAGGCAGAAGTGGCGGCCGCTGGAGAAGGAGAGGTGGTCGCGGGCGTTCTCCCGGGTGACGTCGAAGGTGTGCGGGTCGGTGAAGACGGCCGGGTCGCGGTTGGCGGCGGCCAGCACGGTGTTGATGATCGTGCCGCGCGGGATCGCCTGGCCGGCGATGGTGGAGTCACGCCGGGCGACCCGCCCGGTGAGCAGCACGGGCGGGTCGAGGCGCAGGATCTCGTCGGCGGCGTTCGACCACAGGTCGGGCTGCGCCTTGAGCACCTCGAGCTGTGCCGGGTTGTCGTGGAGCAGCGCGATGCCGTTGCCGATCAGGTTCACGGTGGTCTCGAAGCCGGCCGCGAAGACCAGTCCGGCGATGGCCCTCAGCTCCCGCTCGCTGAGCCGGTCGCCGTCGTCGCGGAGGGCGACGAGCTGGCTGAGCAGGTCGTCACCGGGGTGCTCGGCGAGATACTCCAGGTGGCCACGGAGCCAGGTGTCGAACTCCTCCAGCGAGGCCTCCATGTCGCGGAAGGTGCGCCAGCCCAGGCCGATGTCGAGGCTCAGCGCCGCACCCTTGCCGAGCTCGAGCATGCGTTCGCGCAGGTCGACGGGGACGCCGAGCACCTCGGAGATGACCGTGATCGGCAGCAGCCCGCAGTAGCGGGTGACCAGATCGACGTCGGCCCCCGAGGCGGCCTCCTTCTCCAGGTCGTCGAGCAGCTCTCGGGCGATCTCCTCCGTCCGGGCGCGCAGCTTCTCGACCGCGCGCACCGTGAAGACACGAGTGACGAGCTTGCGGTAGCGGGTGTGCTCCGGCGGCTCGGTCGCCAGCAGCGACGGCGGCTGGAGCGGGGCGAAGACGTCGCTGGCCGACCAGCTCGCAGCCCTCGCCAGCAGACCGGTGCCCGACTCGTCGGGCGCGAAGAACCCGGTGATGAAGTCGTTGCTGGTCAGCACCTCCTTGATGACCTCGTGGTCGACCGCGAGGTGGCTGAACCCGCCCTGGTAGAGCGGACCGCGGGAACGGAACTCCTCGAACAGGTCGACCAGGTCGAAGGTGTGCGACCCGGGCCCGCTCAGGATCAGGTCGCCCTGGAGATCGCCCTTCCGGGCGGACCGGACGATGGCCGTACGCGGCAACCCGTGCCCCAGCGCCCAGCGCACGCCCTGCTTGGCGGTGCGTTCCACCGTCCCCAGGGTCCGGCCCAGGGTCCGGCCGGCAATCGAGCCGGCGCCGGCGGGCGGCGTGATCTTGAGCGGCATGCGAGACCTCCGAGGCGCAGGAACACGTTCCTGTGCAGCGTACGCCGAACGGGAGTCCCATACATCCGACCGTGGTAGCAATTCAGTCCTGTATCGAACCGCCTCGGCCCGGGGGTCAGCGCTTGACGAACTCGCGATCGCCCTTGGGCCACGAGTGCGTGTAGCCGGTGACCTTCTTGGCACCCTCGACCCGCACGCTCCACTCCGCGTGCCCGGACGCGACCGGCTTGACCACGACGAGCTGGTCGGGCTCGGTGATCGTGACCGTACGCGTGAACCGCTCCGGCGCACCCCACGGATCCATCGCGATCGTGGCCGTCACCGGCAGCCTGCTGGCGTCGATCCGCAGCCCGATGGCCTCGGTCATCGCGATCGCCTCGACCGACAACGTCCTGGTCGGCTCGGGCGCGGGCTTCTTGGTCGGCTTGGGAGTCGGTGTCGGAGTCGGTGTCGGAGTCGGTGTCGGAGTCGGTGTCGGCGTCGGCTCGACGCGGACCGAGGATGCCGACGCGCTCGGCGAGGGCGCCTCGTCGCTGGCCCCCGCGCTCGGCGCCGACTGCTGGCTCTGCGGCTCCTTCTTGTCGGACGAGTCCGCGTCGGAACCGGTCACGACGCCGCGTACGACCTCATAGATCAGGATCAGCAACAGGACAGCGAGGACGACCAGCACCACCCGGCCGCGACGCGTCATCCGCGACCGACGGTAGGGGGTCGATTCCAGGTGGTGCAGCGGCACCAACGGTCCGGCGACGGCCCTCCTGGCGGGGGTTCCTCGCACTGGTTCGGGCTCGGGCTCTGACTCGGGCTTGGACTCCGCTTCCGGCTCTGGTTCCGGCTCTGGTTCCGGTTCAGGCACCGGGACCGGCGCAGGTGCCGGAGGCGGGACCGGTGCCGGAGGCGGGACCGGTGCCGGGGGCGGCGCTGGCTCGGGCTCCGGTTCGGGCTCAGGCTCCGGTTCGGGCTCAGGCTCCGGTTCGGGCTCAGGCGCGGGTGGCGGCGCAGGTGGCGGCTCGACAGCCGGCGCCGGAACGGCCAGGACGGGCGGCACGTACGGCTCAGGCTCGGGCTCGGGGTCCGGCTCGACGATGCCTTGGACGATCACGGGCCCAGCCCCGGCGGGGAGCCAGGCCGCTCCGGGAACGTCGTCCGGCGAGGCGTAGCTCCCGAAGACCTCGAGGGTCTCGACGTCGGTGACGTGTCCGTCGGGATGGACGACCATCCGGACGCGGGCCTCGTCGTCGGTGGCTACGACCTGGACGGGCTTGCGACTCGGGCCGGCGAGCTGTTCCCGCACGGCTCGTACGCCTGCCTGGTGCGGATCCTCACCCCACGGACGGTCCACCACCAGGCCGTTGAGCGTCGTGACCCCGCGGGTGACGGAGAGGATGGCTGTCTGCTTCCGGGCCATCAGTGGCCTCCGGAAGGGTCAATGCACACGTGTGGGGGTCCTCGCGGTGGGGAAGCGGGCAACGGGCTCGGAAAGTGTGTCGTTCAAGCCTCAACAGGGCAACTCACACGCGCAAGCCCTACCCACCAGTTACCGTCTTGTCAGCCTGACTTCTCAGGCGGGCTCGCGAACCCTGTCGTCGAGGAAGTCGTCGAGCATCTCCACGGCGACCGCGTTCGCGGCTTGGATCTTGTCCTGGCTGACACCGCAGATCCGCAGGCACGAGGAAGCGATCGCCCACGCCTCCGGGCACGTGATCCTCCGGACCGTGTCGGTGGTGATCATCTCGGCGCGCATGCTGATGACACCTTCGACCTGCTGGATGAGCATGTTGCCCAGCTGCTTCAGGCTCACTCCCTCCAGCACCTTCTCCGAGGCCACCTCGCTGGCCAGATCGGCGTAGGCGGCGGCGAGCTCTTCGTGTTCCTGGCGGAACTCGGTGTAGACCTCGCCGTTGGTCACGTCCGGCAGCATGTAGAGCATGCCGACGTTGTGGTCCACATCGGCAAGCGTGCGTACGTCGACGAGCACCAGCAGATAAAGAGCCGTCTCATAATCGAGCGGCGGCACCTGGCTGCGGATCTTGTCGACCTTGTCCGTGGTCGGACGGACCGACTTACGGAGCAGCTCGACGAGGATCTCATCCTTGCCGGCGAAGTGGTAGTAGAGAGAGGCCTGACGGATGCCGACCTGGTCGGCGATCTCACGGGTGGACGTCGCTGCGAAGCCCTGGGACACGAAGAGTCGCGCAGCGGCATCGAGGATCTGGTCACGGGGTGAGGCATTACCCGAATCGGGCACATGCCTGGGGCGGCCGGGCCGAGAACGCCTAGTTGTCATGTACGCCATCTAAGCGGCCTCCCGAGTTTCGGGGAAGATTCGAAAGAGTCTTCTTCCCCTAAAGAACAGAGTCGAAAGTCCCACAGGAGGGTTGAATTCGCTGTCAACAAAGTGTAAGGCACGGCGATTCATCAGGCGCTGCACAGCAGCCTCCCGGGGCGATAATGCTGGCGGAATTCTGCCCAGTGTGACGGGGGTTTCGGCCCGTGAACAGAGCCATGTGCCACCTGGAGGAATGACCCCGGTCCCGTAACAGACATCCACGCTGAACGTTAAAGGCCCTGCTCAGACCGGTAACGACGCCAACTCCCGTGCGACGAGATATCGGCAGCCCTTTCGACCGCAAATGGCTCGACGAGAAATCCCGAGACCGAGGACCCGTCCGACAACGTGACCTTTCCGATAACCATCGGAGCGGGTACGCCATCCACGAATGTCCCGAAGCCCGCAGCCGGGACGCGCCACAGCTCGCCCTCGATCGGCACCCCGTTCCCGGGGCCACCCACGCGGACCAGTCCGGGCTTGGGCGGCACGGTCTCGAGCGCGAACAGCCGGTAGTCGGCGGAGGTCGACATCGGGCGCAACAGCGTCGCGCCGGCCTCGACCAGCTGGTGGTTGAGCGGTTGCCCCGACAGGTGCGCGCCGACGACGAAGAGATCGACACAGGGGCTGAGCAGCGTGTGGCCGAGCGCGGCCAGGGCGCGATCGCTGCCGGCGGCTCCGGTCAGCATCACCCCGAAGGGCAGCCCGCCGACCTGCCCGGCCGGGACCGCGAGCGAGGCCATGTCGAGCAGGTTCGCGAAGTTCGTGTACCGGCCCAGGCGCGCGTTCGCGCCGACCGGATCCGCGGCCACCTCGGCGAGCGTCGGATGCCACGTCGTCGTCGGCGTCAGCAGCGCCGAGCAACCCACCAGGGCCTCCCTCCCCGCCGCTCCCAGGCGCGCCAGGTGAGCCACGTCGCGTGCCCAGTCGGCTGCGCCGGGCGATGCCCCGGCGAGCACGATCGCGGCTACCGTCGGGTCCAGGCCGGTCCCGATGAGGTCGCGGTTGGCCTCGAGGTGGGAGCCCACCGCGGCGTACCTCTCGGCGACGAAGGCGCCGTCGTAGAGCAGCCTGGCGGCCTCGAGGAACGGCGAGATGTCGGTCTCGACGATCTCGATCCCGGCAGCGGCCAGCCGCGCGACCACGGCCCGGAAGGCGTCGGCCCATCCCGGAGCGAGCCCATCGAGGTGCTCGCCGGCCGGCACCGCCACCCTCGGCACGGGTGGCAGCCCGGCATCCGCCGGCAACGTACGCGACAACGGATCCGACGGGTCGGGACCGGCCATCAGCTCCGCGGCCGCGCGCGCGGACCCGAGATCCCGGGCGAAGACGGTGACGCAGTCGAGCGTGTAGCAGGCCGGCACGACGCCGGTGACCGGCACCAGCCCGCGCGAGGGCTTCACTCCGACGATGCCGTTGAGCGCCGCCGGCACCCGGCCGGAGCCCGCGGTGTCGGTCCCCAGCGCGAGGTCGACCAGACCCAGGGCGACCGCGACCGCCGAGCCCGACGAGGATCCGCCCGAGATCCGGCTCGGATCCCAGGCGTTGCGGACCGCTCCGTACGGACTGCGGGTGCCGACCAGACCGGTCGCGAACTGGTCCAGGTTGGTCTTTCCGACGACCAGCGCCCCGGCCGCCCGCAGCCGGGCGACGGCGGTGGCGTCAGCCGTAGGCGGGTAGGCGAACGAGGGCGCTCCCGCGGTTGTCGGCAGGCCGCGGACGTCGATGTTGTCCTTGACCGCCAGCAGGCGTCCGGCCAGCGGCAGGATCTCGCCGCCGGCCACCTTCGCATCGATCGCGGCGGCCTCCTCGAGCAGGTCGTCACGCGTACGCAGCGAGATCCAGATCTCCGGCCGACCCGATGCCTCGATGCGGTCCAGCGCCTCGGTGGCGCGGGCGACCGCACCGTAGGGAAGGGCGTGGATCAAGACCCGAGCCCGTCGAGAGCGATGTCCTGAGCTTGTCGAAGGGGCCGCACCGCGGCGATGACCTGACCCGGGACGATCTGCTCGCCCGGCTTCACGTAGACCTCGACCACCTCGCCGGAGACCGGGACCGGGACGCTGGCCTCCATCTTCATCGCCTCGACGACCATCAGCGGGGCATCCTGGGTCAAACGGGCTCCGCGGCTCGCGACCACCTTCCACACGGTCGAGGTGAACGGCGCGGTCACCTGCACGCACCCTTCCGGCACCTCGACCTCCGTGGGTTCACCCCGCGCGTCGATGCGGTCGCAGATGTCGAACTCCCCCGCCGCCTTCCAGCGCTCGCGCTCCTCCTCGAAGGCGGCGGACTGCTGGTCACGGAAGGCTGCGATCGAGTCCGCGTCGGCGGTGAGGAAGCGGTCGTACTCCTTGATCGAGAAGGTGCCCTCCTCGGTCTCGAACTCACCACGCCCGGCGTCGACCTCCGCCCGCAGCTCCAGGAGCTCGTCCGCGGAGACCGGATACCACTCGATCCGGTCGAAGAACCGCAGCGCCCAGGGGTCGTCGTGGAAGAGCCCGCCGGCCGACGTCGAACGCCGGAAACGGTTGAACACCTGCGTCGTCCGCCCGACCAGCTGATATCCGCCCGGCCCCTCCATCCCGTAGATGCACATGTACGCGCCGCCGATGCCGACGGAGTTCTCCGCGGTCCAGGTGCGGGCCGGGTTGTACTTGGTCGTCACCAGCCGGTGCCGCGGGTCCAGCGGCGTCGAGACCGGCGCCCCCAGATAGACGTCTCCCAGCCCGAGCACGAGGTACGTCGCGTCGAAGACGGTCCGATGGACCTCCTCGACCGAGGCGAGTCCGTTGATCCGGCGGATGAACTCGATGTTCCACGGCGCCCACGGTGCGTCGTCGCGTACGCCTGCGGTGTAGCGCTCGATCGCCTCCCGGGTCGCCGGGTCGTCCCAGGAGAGCGGCAGTCGCACCCGCCGCGAGGGCACGGTCAGCTCCGACGTGGCCGGGAGGTCCTCCTCCAGCTCACGCAGCAGCCCCGCGACCTGGCCGGCCCTCAGGACCGAGGAGTCGGTGTGCACCTGCAGCGACCGGATCCCAGGCGTGACGTCGATGATGCCGGCGGGCGCGTGCTCGGCCAGGGCCGACTGCAGCGCGTGAACGCGCATCCGAAGACCCAGATCGAGGGTCATCGGCCCGTACTCCACCAGCACGGAGTTGTCCCCGCTGCGCCGATAGGTGACCTCAGGCCGCGCCGGCGTCCGGGGCAGCCTGCCCAGCACACCGTCGTCGCCGTCCCCACCCGCACCGCCGGCCACCGTCAGGGAAGCCCGGTGGTTGACCAGGCCGGCGGCCTTGCCCTCCCGCACCGGCACGAACCGAATCGTGTCGCCGGGTCGCAGCTGCCCGATCTTCCACAGCTCGCCGCTGGCGACCACCGCCGGACAGACGAACCCTCCCAGCGACGGCCCGTCCGGGCCGAGGATGATCGGGGTGTCGCCGGTGAAGTCGAGCGAACCCACCGTGTAGGGCGTGTCGTGGATGTTCGAGGGATGCAGCCCCGCCTCGCCACCGTCGGCCCGGGCCCAGGTCGGCTTCGGCCCGATCAGGCGTACGCCGGTGCGGGCCGAGTTGTGGTGCACCCGGTAGCTCGCCGAGTAGAGCTGGTCCAGGTCCGCGCGCGTGAAGAACTCCGGGGCACCGTGCGGGCCCTCGGTGACGCCGATCTCCCAGCTGTTGGTCAGCGCCGGCCGTCGCGAGAGCGGCGTCGCCGCGGGCTGCACCTGGGGGTCGACCGCTGTCCCCGGCCGGAGCACGTCACCGCGCTGGAGCGTACGTCCGGCGTGCCCGCCGAACCCGCCGAGGGTGAAGGTCGAGGCACTTCCCAGATACTCCGGTACGTCCAGGCCACCCCGGACCGCGATGTAGGTCCGCAGCCCCGGCCCGTCGGTACGGCCCAGCTTCAACGTCGCTCCCGCGGGGAGCTCGATCGGCTCCCACTGCGGGGCAGGGACGCCGTCGACGCTGACCGGCATGGGGGCACCGGTCACGCAGACGACGGCGGGATCGGAGAAGACCAGCGTCGGCCCCGCGGCCGTCGCCCGGCCGGTCGCCAGCGGCACCGTGACCTCGAGACCCGGGGCACCGCGGTCGTTGCCGACGGCCAGGTTGGCCTCGGCGAAGGAGACCGGGTCGAAGGGACCCGAGGGCGGCACGCCGACCTGCCAGTAGCCCACCCGGCCGGGAAGGTCCTGGACGGTGGTGAGCACACCCGGGTCGAGCACGTCGATGCGTGGATCAGGGTCCCCACCGCTGCCGGCCTTGGCACGTTCGGCCAGGGTCGAGGTCGAGTGCGTGGCCGAGCGGAGCTCGGCGTACGTCGTCATCGCGCGCAGCGCGGAGACGTTGGTGACGATCCCGTCGATTCGCGTCCTGGCCAGCGCTGAGCCCAGCGTGTCGAGCGCCTCCTCGCGGGTGGCGCCGGTGGCGATCACCTTCGCGAGCAGCGGGTCGTAGTGGGGCGAGACCTCGAGCCCGGTCTCGATCCAGGAGTCCACCCTGACGGTGTCGGTCGGCTCCGGTAGGAGCGCGCGCGTGACCAGGCCGGACGACGGCATCGAGTCCTTGGCAGGGTCCTCGGCGTAGACGCGTGCTTCGACGGCGTACGCCTGGGGTGCGGGGGACTTGCGGAAGAGCTCGTCGGGCAGGGCGGTGACGCCGTCGCGGGCCAGCCGCAGCATGAGCGCGACGATGTCGATGCCCATCACCTGCTCGGTGACGGCGTGCTCGACCTGGAGGCGGGTGTTCACCTCCAGGAAGGAGATCTGCTCACGGCTCGGGTCGTAGACGAACTCCACGGTCCCGGCCGAGCGGTAGGAGACCGACTTGGCGAGCTGGCGTGCGGAGTCGTGCAGGACGGTGCGTACGTGCTCAGGGAGGGAAGGCGCGGGCGCCTCCTCGATCACCTTCTGGTTGCGGCGCTGCAGCGAGCAGTCGCGGTCGCCGAGCACGGCCACCTGACCCTCGCCGTCACCGAAGACCTGCACCTCGACATGACGGGCTGGCCGCACCAGGCGCTCCAGGAACACCCCCGCGGTCCCGAAGCTGGTCTGGGCGAGCCGGGCGACCCGCTCGAACGCGACCCTCACGTCCGATTCCGAGCTGCACGCGGTCATCCCGATACCGCCACCGCCGCCGGTCGCCTTGACCATCACCGGCAGCCCGATCCGGGCCGCCTCGTCGGCCGCCTCGTCCGGGCCGGAGAGCAGCCCCGAGCCGGCCAGCATCGGCACCCCGGCGTTCTCGGCGAGCCGGCGGGCCGAGTGCTTCTCGCCGAACGCGCTGATCTGGTCGGGCGTCGGACCGACGAACCGGAGTCCCGCCGCCTCCACCTCCCGGGCGAATGCGGCGCTCTCGGACAGGAACCCGTAGCCGGGGTGGAGCAGCCCCGCACCGGTGCGCAGGGCCGCCTCGATGATCAGGTCGCCGCGGAGATAGGAGTCCCGTGCGGGCGCGGAGCCCAGGCAGACGGCCTCGTCGGCCTCCCGCACGTGTGGTGCCGCCCGGTCGGCCTCGGAGAAGACCGCGACCGTACGCATCCCGAGCTCACGCGCGGAGCGCATCACCCGGCGGGCGATCTCCCCTCGGTTGGCGACCAGAACGGTGTCGAAGGATGGACCATCCGTCATGCGTCGGCCTCGTAGTCGACATCCGGCTCGGACACGATCATCCGTAAGGGCGTCGGGTTGAAGTCGTTGCAGGGGTTATTCATCTGCGGGCAGTTGGAGATGAGGACGAGCGTGTCGATCTCGGCACGCAGCGCGACCCGTCTGCCGGGCGCCGACATGCCGTCGACGATGCCGAGGGCACCGTCCTCCTCGATCGGTACGTTCATGAACCAGTTGATGTTCGAGACGATGTCGCGCATGCCGAGCCCGTGCTTGGCCCCTTCGGTCAGGAAGTTCTCCCGGCAGCCGTGGTGATACATCACGTGGTGGCCGTAGCGCAGCGTGTTGGACTCGCGCGAGCAGGCGCCCCCGATGGTGTCCTGGCGGTCGATCTCGTTGTCGACGACGGTCATCAGGGCACGACCGAGGTTGCTGCGCAGCACCGTCCCGGTGCGGATGTAGGCGTTGTCCTGCCAGGCGAGCGTGTCCGGAGCGCTGTAGCGCTCGTCGGTGTGGTGCGCGTTGTAGAGCAGGCAGTCACCCGACTGGTTGCCACCGACATCGACGATCGTCAACACCTGCCCGACACGTACGACACCCGACCACGAGGCCCGCGGAGCCACCTGCTCGTCGAGCACGACCGCACCCGGCACCAGCGGGTCACCCCACTCCAGGTGAGTGCTGTCGGCGTACGACGCCCCCACGGGGACGCTGGAGACCAGCTGCCCGTCGGGCGTCAGATAGGTGGTCACAGGGACGGGAATGGTCGTCACAGGCCTCATCACCGGGTTGTCGATCGTGGTAGTCACAGGCCCCGAGCCTCCGCATAGTCGAGTGTGTTCAGATACGCCCGCCGAACCTCGGGAGAGGCGTCGAAACGCTCGTCCGCCGGGGCCGTCGGTTTGGTTTCCGGCGTACGCCAGGCGTGCACGCGCAGCGGCCCCACGATGTACTCCGGACGTGGATCCCGCGGGTGCGGGACGTTGGCGATCAGCACGAGCAGGGGCAGCTCGGCCACGAGCTCGACCGCGGTCCCGGCGCCCGAGGAGCCCGACCAGTCGAAGCTCCCGTCCTCCGCCACCCGGACGCCTTGGAAGAACGAGACCGAAGGAGGTACGTCGGCCGGCCCGAGCCCGTGCTTGGCCGCCGCCTTCACGAAGAGGTCACGGCCGGCGGGCGCGGGCCCCTCGGGCAGCGCGGTGCCGTACCGCAGCGCGTTCCAGGCAGCGGTGCTCGTCCCGCAGAACGCGTCGTGCCGGCCGGAGGTGTCGGCGAGGATCGTGGCGAGCACCCGGCCGTCACCGGAGAGCAGCGGGTGGCCGGCGCCGAGGTAGGCCTGCCACGGGATCTTCTGGGTGTCGGCGACGTTGAGCCGCTCGGTCGGCTCGAGCGCGTTGTAGACGAGGGTGTGGGCGCAGGCCTCACCGGTCGGGTCCTCGAGCCGGAACCGCGTGCCGCGGGCGAGGACCTTGTGGGTGTAGCTGCCGGGCGCGACCGTCTCGGCCCAAGTCAGGCTCTCCGGGTCGACGTCGTTCGGAGCGAACGGGCTCGTCGATGCCGGTAGGTACGGCATCCAGTCGCTGACCTGCCCCCCTTGCGCGCGAGCGTCTGCCCGTGCGTTCAGCACCGTGTCCGTGCTGTGGTCTGCAGCTAGCGCCACCCGGGTCCTCCTTGAAGCATGATTAACCTGTCGACTGACAGGTAAGCATGTAGGTCAAGGGCGTCGGGGGCAAACCAAGACTGTTGGAAACCTGAGTCCGAAATGTGGGGTCGGAGTCGGAGAATTTCTTCCCTGTCGGTCGATCGATTCTTACCGTTTTCGGCTGGACCTCGCTAGGGGGGAAGGACCATTTGCTGCCGAATTCCCGCGTGCGGTGCCGCCTGATGGAGCGATCTCCTCACAGACGGGACCAGCCCGACGGACGCACCACCTGTCAAAAGACAGGTAACAGATGCGGTGTGATATCGGACACCATTCCGATGGTGCTCCGGAACCGTGCCGAGGAGCGGACCGAAAGGGCCGCCGGAACCCTGGTACGACTGACATCGGCCCTCCGGGATGGGACCCTGACCCCACGCCCGACAGTCGTCGCGGGACATCACGGGTCGAGCACGGGCCTCAGCCCGAGATCAGCGGGGCGATCTCTTCGAACCCCACGGCACCACATTGCCGGAGACGAACGTCCGCGATTCGGACCCTTCGCGTGGAATCGGGATACCGATCATCCCGACGAGCTCACCCAGGTCGCTGATCGTCGGCCCGCTCCACTCGGGATCCAGGTCATCGGCGACGCCGTCGCCGAGCCCTTCGAGCGCTCTGGCCCGGAACCGCACGGTCCGCATCCCGACCGCCTCGGCCCCGCTGAGCTCGTGCTCGGCACCGTCACCGACATAGACGCACTCGTCGGTCCGCACATCGAGCGCCGCCGCAGCGACCAGGTAGGCACCCGAATCCGGCTTGCGTACGCCGGTCTGGCAGGAGAACGAGGCGGCGTCCAGGTGCTCCGCGAGCGGGCTCTGCGGCCAGATCGCGACCGTCTCCGCCCCGCAGTCGGCGACGAGCCCGAGCTTGAACCCTCGTTTACGCAGCGACTTGAGCGCGGGCAGCGCCCAGGTCGCGGCATGCAGAGAGAGCGAGTAGTTCAGCCTCCGGGCGATGGCACTCTCGACCTGGGACTCGGTCGGCGACCCGCCGACCCGTCGTGCCAGGTAGCGCACGGTGTGGTGCACATCGGCCATCAGACCGCGTACGCGTTCGTCGAAGGTGTCCGCGACCACGGCCGCGAACGCATCAGGGTCGACTCCGAGATCCGCGCCCATCCCCCGGGCCACCGCGTGGTGCTCGGCAGCATGGCCGCTCGGGACGAGCGTGTCGTGCAGGTCGAAGAGGACCGCGCGCACCCCGGCCTCGTCCATGAACTCAGCCTAACCACGATCGGATCCTGACCGAGGGAATTCGGCGAACAGGGCGCGGACGGCCCGAGTGGGCCGGCGTCAGGCCTCTGACCTAGACTGGAGCCGCGAAGGGGAGTAGTCCTCAACAGTCGCGTCGACATACTGGCCCCCGGGCCCGGCGCGATCGGCCACCGGACGGATGTCAGGTGGCGGACGAGACCTTCGACCAAGCATCCGTATCCACATGACGGTGCTGGTCGAAGGACGATCGACCCCTCATGGGATTCCTCCGGCCGGTGCCGGAGAGGAATCCTGTGTACGCCTTCCTGCTTTCGACCGCGGTCATCTTCGTCGCCGAGCTCGGCGACAAGAGCCAGCTCATGGCGATGACCTTCGCCACCCGTTACCGGGCTCGAGACGTGATCATCGGGATCACCGCCGCCACCGCGATCGTCCATCTGGCCTCGGTCGGCATCGGCGCGCTCATCGGCGACGCCTTCGCCGAGCAGCAGCACTACATCACCATCGTCGCCGGGATCGCGTTCCTGTTCTTCGCCGGCTGGACCCTGCGCGGCGACGAGCTCACCGAGGACGAGGCCAAGAAGGCTCGCAACAGCCGCGGCATGGCGATCTTCGCCGTCGGGATCGCGTTCTTCCTGGCCGAGCTCGGCGACAAGACGATGCTCGCGACGATCACCCTGGCCACCCAGGAGGGCTGGCTCGGCACCTGGATCGGCTCCACCGTCGGGATGGTCGCGGCCGACGCCCTCGCCATCGGTGTCGGCGCCCTCCTCGGCCGCAACCTCCCCGAGAAGGTGATCAAGTACGGCGCCGCCGCCCTGTTCGCGATCTTCGGGATCATCCTCGTCATCGACGGCGTCGTGCAGCTGTGACAGCGGGCGCCCGGCCGCGCGGACGTCACGCGCGGCCGTGGTGGGTCCGAAAGACGTCGGTCGGATCGACGACCCGCTTGACCTCGGCCAGACGCTCGACGTCGGCAGGCAGATAGCCGGCCGCGAGCCGGGCCGCGGTCACGTCAGGGCCGGACAGGAAGTTCACGGCCGGCCCGCCGGTGCTCCACGGGGCCAGACGGGCCATCAGTCGGTCCAGGTCCGCCACGAGGCTCGCCGCCTCACCGGTTTCCGCCACACCACCGGCATAGGCGACGTACTCACCGTCGCGCCTGCCGAGCGAGGCCGGCACCACGCCGGGGCGGGTGAAAGCGCCGCCCATGTGACGTACTTCCACCAGATAGCGGCCGGTGGCCGTCTCGGCGAGAAGCTCGGCCACGGCGGCCTTGTCGAACGCGTGCAGCATCGTGTTGCGGGCATGGAACGGCACCGGTGTCGTCGGCTCGGCGTGGATCGTGCCCACCTGCGCGTACGGCATCTCGGCGACGGTGTCGGTGACCGGCCCGAGCTCCCGGAACCGGGAGACCAGGCGTTCCCCGTCGACCGCCTCACCGGTGAACGCGAAGCGGACGTGCACGACGCGGCGCCCGCGGATCGCCTCGGGCAGGAACGGCAGGTCCGGCATCTGGATCAGCAGCACGGACGTGCCCATCGTCTCGGGGGTGGTCCGCGTCCACTCCGCCCAGGTCGAGAGCACACGCTCGGCCTCGCTCGGGTCGGTGGCGTCGAAGTGCATGCCGCCGCCGTACAGCCGGGCGACCGGGTGCAGATCGATCTCGAGGGCGACCACGACCCCGAGGCTGCCCTTGCCACCACCACGCAGCGCCCAGAACAGCTCGGGATCCGAGGTCGCGGTGACGTGACGCAGCTCCCCGTCGGCGGTCACCAGGTCCAGGCTGCGTACGTGGTCGACGGCCCAGCCGAACTGGCGGCCGAGGACACCGATCCCGCCGCCGAGGTGGTACGCCACCACCCCCACCTCGGGCGAGGAGCCGTTCAGCGGTGCGAGACCGTGCTCGGCGGCGGCGCGGACCAGCGCCCCGCCGCGTACGCCGGCCTCGACCGTCGCCGTGCGAGCGACCGGGTCGATGGCGACGCCGTCCATCCGCGAGGTGTTGATCAGGACCTGGCCGTCGGCCGGGACGGACGGGCCGTGGCCCGTCGCCTGGACGGCCACGCCGAGTCCGCGGCTGGTGGCGTGGCGAACTGCGTCCACCACCTCGGCGACCGACGTCGCTGGGATCACGACCTCGGGCTTGTGGTCGACGGACAGGTTGTAGCCACGGCGCTCCGTGTCGTAGCCGGAATCGTTCGGGAAAAGGTAATCGGTCATAGTTCGAGCATCTCGGCTCTGACCTCGGTGAACAACGACAGTTCTGGCATCGACTGATAACATGAAGGTTATGGAAAGGCGTGAGATCGAGATCTTCCTCACCCTCGCCGAGGAGCTCCACTTCGGCCGGACCGGCGACCGGCTGCTGGTGTCCCAGGCACGGGTGTCCCAGACGATCAAGAAGCTGGAGCGCCAGTTCGGGGTGACCCTGTTCGATCGCACCAGCCGACGCGTCGCGATCACCCCGGTCGGCGCCGCCCTCTACACCGACCTCCGCGCGGGACACGACCGCATCGAGCGTGGGGTGGCCGCTGCGATGGCGGCCGGGCGGGGCGTCACCGGCACGCTCACCGTCGGTCTCGAGGCGCCCGCGGTGGCCGAGCTCGCCGCCCCGGTGTTCACGCGTTTCCGCGATCGCAACCCCGGTGTCGAGGTGGTCTTTCGCGAGACCGGCTTCGTCGATCCGCTCGACCTGCTGCGTACGGGCGAGGTCGACGTCACCGTCACCAACGGGCCGGTCGACGAGGACGGGTTCGACGAGGGGCCGGTCGTGTTCCGGGAACCGGTCGTGCTGGCGGTCGCTCGCGACCACCGGCTCGCGAACCGTTCCTCGGTGACGTTGGCCGATCTGGACGGCGAGGTGGTCTTCCGCGCCGGACGCCGGGCGGCGCCGTACCGCAGGGAGCCCGAGCCACAGGTGTCGACCCTCCTCGATCTGATGGCCCGGGTCGCCGCGGGCGAGGGGGTCTGCCCGCTGGCGGCGCACGCGGCCGACTACTTCGCCCGCCCGACCTTGGCGATGGTGCCGTTCGAGGCCGGGCTGCCCCCGGTGACCTGGGTGCTGTGCTGGCGGGCCGGGGCGCGCACGGCCCGGGTCTCCGCACTCGTCGACGCGACCCGCGCCGGCTGACCGTCAGGGACGGTCGAGAGCCTCGACCCGGCGGTTCAGGTAGCGCTGCTCCGGCACGCTCCGGGTCAGCTGGGCCGCCAGCACGTAGTGCTCCCGAGCCGTCGCGACGTCGCCGGACTGCTCGAGCAGGTGCGCCAGCACGGCATGGGCGCGATGGTGCCGCTGCATCGCCGGGTGCTCCAGCAGGTCGCGTACGATCTCGATCCCGTGCTCGGGGCCGAGGCTCATCGCCACGGCGACGGCCCGGTTGAGCGTGACCGCGGGCGAAGGCGCGACCTGCGCGAGCATCCCGTAGAGCAGGTTGATCTGGAGCCAGTCGGTGGCCTCGTACGACTCAGCCTCGGCGTGGACCGCGGCGATCGCCGCCTGCAGCTGGTAGCGGCCCACCGGCCCCTCGGGGAGTACGTCCTCCAGCAGTGCGACGCCCTCGCGGATCAGCTCCTGGTCCCACTGCGAGC
Organism: Nocardioides sp. NPDC059952; assembly: GCF_042730435.1. Classification (NCBI taxonomy): domain Bacteria; kingdom Bacillati; phylum Actinomycetota; class Actinomycetes; order Propionibacteriales; family Nocardioidaceae; genus Nocardioides; species Nocardioides sp. NPDC059952. The sequence goes on from NZ_JBHWLY010000024.1 coordinate 60,240, forward strand.
GGTCCTGGTCCTTGAGCGGGATCAGGTCGCCGAGATGGTCGACGCGACCGCACGAGCGTGCCTGGGTCAGCAGCATGAGCGCGAGCAGGCCGGTGGCCTCGTCGTGCTCCGGGAGCACACTGCGCACGATCCGGGTCAGCCGGATCGCTTCGTCGGTGAGCTCGACGCCCTGCAGCTCCGGGCCGCTGGTGCGGGTGTGGCCCTCGTTGAAGATCAGGTGGCAGACGTCGAGCACGCAGGCGATCCGCTCGGCCAGCTCGTCCGGCGCCGGCGAGCAGAACTCCTCGTCCTTCAGCGTCGCCCGCGCCCGGCTGAGGCGCTGCCCCATGGTCGCCTCCGGCACCAGATACGCAGCCGCGATCTCCGATGTCTTCAGACCGCCCACGCACCGCAGCGTGATCGCCACCTGGGAGGGGCGGCGCAACGCGGGATGGGCGCACATCATCATCAGCCGCAGCGAGTCGTCGTAGGCAGACCCGATCTCCACGGCGGCCGGGTCCGGGTCGTCGAGCCGCCGGGCGATCCCGTCGGCGACCTCGCGCCGGGTCCGGGCCGTGTCCGCGCGCATCTGGTCGATCAGGCGCCGATGAGCCACCCGGATCAGCCAGGCCCGCGGGTCGGCCGGTAGCCCGTCGCCCGGCCACTTCTGGCTGGCGGCGATCAGCGCCTCCTGCGCGGCGTCCTCGCAGCCGGGGAGGTCGGGATGGACCCGAAGAAGGGCGCCGAGGACGTGGGCGGACTCCTGCCGCCACACATCCTCGACTCCCGTGACCGTCATGTCAGTAGGTTGCCACCGGCCGCAGCTCGACCGTTTCACCGGGGCCGCTGAAGCTGCGTACGACCTCTTCGGCCCGCTCCTGGGACTCGACGTCGATCAGGAAGAAGCCGGCCAGATGCTCCTTCGCCTCGGAGTAGGGGCCGTCCGTGGAGATCGGCTCGCCGGCCTCCCAACGGTAGAGCCTGGCCGAGGCCGGATCCGCGAGCGCCTGCCCGCCGATGAGCTCCCCGTTGGCCGAGAGCTCCTCCATGATCCCCTCGAAGGCCGCGTTGAGCTTCTCCCGGGAGGCTTGCGGCAGCGACTGGAACTCCGGGATGAAGTCACCCGTCGGGTGACCCCACGGCTGCGGGTTGGAGTGGATCAGGATGACGTACTTCATGGCTCTTCCCTTTCGTCGGCGCCTGCCGTAGGCGTGCTTACGGGGATACGTCGGAGCCGAGTGGCGTAGTTCTACATCGTCCCAGAAGTGGGCCGCCGACACCTGCGATACGGGTGAGGCGACGCGACCGGCCCGCCGCGACTTCCGTGCCGCGGAGCGGGCTCCCGACGGAACACTCTGCAGCGGCCGTCACCGATGTGGAAGGGTGACCGATTGTGAATCCGGGAACGTTCGAAGCCATCGACGAACGTCTTGTCTCCACTCTCGACGACCTGCTCGACCAGCCGTCCCTGGAGCCCGGAATCGTCGTCGACGCGCTCTTCAACCGATTGGTGACCGCGGTGCTGAGCGTGCCCGAACCGGAGGCCGACACCGTGCTGGCGGCGCTGCCGCCGTCACGCTCACCGGCCCGCTTCCGATCGGTCGCGTCCGCAGGCGAGCATGCGCTCGAGCGGGCCTGGGCCGACCGGATTTCCCGCGCCGCCGACCCCGCGGCGGCGTTCGCCCGCTTCCCCTACCGCGAGAACTACCGGCTCCTCGTGGAGATGGAGCTGGCAGCCGTACGCCGCCAGGGCACCGTCCCGCGGCACGTCCTCCTTCTGGGCTCCGGGCCGCTTCCCCTGACCGCGCTCTGTCTGGCCGAGCAGGGCGTCGCGGTGCACTGCGTCGACCACGACGCCGAGGCGATCCGGCTCTCCTCCGCCGTGTTCGGACGTCTGGGTGCCGTCGGCGTGACGTTCGAGCACGCCGAAGCCTCCGCCGCCACGCCACCGCACCCCGTCGACGTCGTGCTCCTCGCCGGCCTGGTCGGGTCCGACGATGCCGCCAAGGCCGCGGTGCTCGAGAAGGCGGTCACCGCTCTCACCCCGGGCGGCCTCGTCCTGGCGCGGAGCGCTCGAGGGCTGCGTACGCTGCTCTACCCGCAGGTCGGCACCGAAGCGCTGGCCGGGCTGACGGTGGTCGCCGAGGCCAACCCCGAGGTCGACGCCCCCGGGACCGACGTGATCAACAGCGCGATCCTCGCCCGCTCGAGCTAGAGGACGGGGTCGAGGACCTCGGCCTTGAGCTGTGCCGCCCGCTCGATCCGCTCGGCGCCGGTCTCGCCGAGGTTCCACGTCGGCATGATGAACTCGTCGAACCCGGCCTCGACGTAGCGGCCGACGAAGTCCTGCAGCTCGCCTGCCGAGCCGGTCTGGGTCCGGGCGAAGCCGGGGTTGGCGCCGTCGAGATCGAGCATGAGGTTGGTCGTCGTCTTGATCGTCGACGGATCGCGGCCTACCTGCTCGCACGCCTCCAGAAGCTTGGCCCGCACCGCGCCGGCGCTCTCCGGCGTGCCCCAGGTGTTCCACTCGTCGGCGTGGCGGGCGACGACCCGCAGCATCCGCGGGCCCTTGGCGCCGACCATGATCGGCAGCGGAGAGGCCACCGGCTTCGGCTCGCACGGAGCGTCGGTGAGCTGGAAGTGGGTCCCCTCGAAGGTCGTACGCGGCTTGTCGAGCAGCGACCGGGTGACCTCGATCGCCTCCTCGAACCGGTCGACGAGCACCTTCGCGCTCGGCAGCTCGATGCCGTACGCCTTGTGCTCGTTGATCTGCCATCCGGCACCCATGCCGAGCACGAACCGCCCGCCGGCGATGTGGTCGATCGTCGCAGACCGGTTCGCGAGCAGCGCCGGGTGGTGGATCGTCGTCGGAGAGACCAGGGGCCCGATGCGTACGTTCTCGGTGGTCGCGGCCAGCGCCGGGAGAACCCCCCAGACCTCGTGCGTCGGCCCGTCCTCGATGGCCTCGGAGCCGGTGTTGGGCATGTAGTGGTCGGCGAACCAGACGCCGTACCAACCGGCCTGGTCAGCCGCCTGCGCCTCGGCAAGGATGTCGGCAGTGGGAACGGCGGGACTGGGCCACAGCGAGATCTTCACGACCCCAACCTACCCACGAGCGAAACTCGCCTTCGCCGAAAATATTTGAGCGGGATTCTTGGCAGCGTTGTCGATCCCGCGTAGACCTCGTTCGACCAAGGGGTGAACGGGCCGGCAAGACGGCCCGACCGACACAGGAGAAACCGAGATGCCGAAGTACATGCTGATCTGGCGCACCATCGACGAGGAGAAGCAGAACGCCGCGATGGCCGAGATCCCCTTCGAGCAGATGCTCGAGAAGATGGGGAAGCTCAACGACGAGCTCATCAAGTCGGGCGTCCTGCTCGCCATGGAGGGGCTCGACCCCGAGGAGCACACGGTCGTCACCTACGCCGACGCCGAGGAGCCGCCGGTGGTCACCGACGGTCCCTACGGCGAGACCAAGGAGCTCTTCGGGGGCTTCTACCTGATCTCGGTCGCCTCGAAGGAGGAGGCGGTCGAGTGGGGCAAGCGGCTCAGCTACTTCCCCGGTTCCGCCGTCGAGATCCGCCGGGTGCCGACGATCGACGAGTTTCCGCAGGACAACCCGTGGATCCAGAAGGAGCTCGACTGGCGGACCAAGACCGGGCAGCTCTGAGGTCGAGACCGGCAGGAGACACCGATGAGTGACGCGACGCGCGCCGTCGAGGCGATCTGGCGCATCGAGTCCGCCCGCATCGTCGGCGCGCTCGCGCGCTACACCGGAGACTTCGCCCTCGCCGAGGACGCGGCGCAGGAGGCGCTCGCGGAGGCGCTGGTCGCCTGGCCGCGCGACGGCCAGCCGGCCAACCCGGTCGGCTGGCTGATGACCACCGCCAAGCGGCGGGCGATCGACACGATCCGCCGCGCCGGGGTCCAGCGTGAGAAGTACGAGGCGATCGCCCATGACCAGGACGAGGCGTACGCCGACGACCTGGACGTCGAGCGGATCGACGACGACGTCCTCGCGCTGATGTTCGTCTCCTGCCACCCGGTGCTGTCCAAGGAGGCCCGGGTGGCGCTCACGCTCCGCGTCGTCGGCGGCCTCAGCAGCGAGGAGATCGCCCGGGCGTTCCTGGTGCCGGTGCCGACGATCCAGGCCCGGATCACCCGCGCCAAGAAGACGATCGCGGCCGCGAAGGTCCCCTTCGAGGTGCCCTCGCCCGACGAGCGACGGCAGCGTCTGGCCGGCGTCCTCAACGTCCTCTACCTGATCTTCACCGAGGGGTCCACCGCCACGTCCGGCGAGGATCTGATCCGCACCGACCTCGCGCGCGAGGCACGGAGACTGACGAGGGTGCTGATCGGCGTGCTGCCCGACGAGCCGGAGGCGTACGGGCTGCTCGCGCTCATGGAACTGACCGCCTCCCGCTTCCCGGCCCGCACCGATGCCACCGGCGACCCTGTCCTCCTCGAGGACCAGGACCGCACCAGGTGGGACCAAGGTGCCGTACGCCGCGGCCTGGCCGCCCTCGAGCAGGCGACCCCGCGAGGCCTCGGTCCCTATGGGCTCCAGGCCGCGATCGCGGCCACCCACGCGACCGCCGACTCGGTCGAGACCACCGACTGGGAGCGGATCGTCGTCCTCTACGAGGCGTTGGGCCGCATCGCACCCAACCCGATCGTCGACCTCAACCGCGCCGTGGCCGTGGCGATGGCCCACGGACCGCTGCGAGGCCTGGAGATCGTCGATCGGATCGCAGATGACAAGCGGCTCGACCACACCCATCTCCTCCCGACCGTACGCGGAGAGCTGCTGCGCCGGCTGGGCCGAACCGTCGAGGCGCGTGAAGAGCTGGAGCGGGCGGCAGGCATGTGCACGAACGAGCGGGAGCGTGCCGTCCTTCGGCAGAAAGTCGCTGATCTTACCTAAAACGGGGTATACCTGGCGCCCATGTCACAAACAGCGAGGACCGAGGCGTCCGAAACCCCGCGCTGGCGGATCCTGGGGCCCGGCCTCGTGGTGGCCGCCACCGGTGTCGGCGCCGCCGACCTGGTCGCCACCCTGATCGCCGGCAGCAAGTACGGCTACGCCCTGCTGTGGGCCGTCATCGTCGGCTGTCTGCTGAAGGTGGTCCTGGTCGAGGGTGCCGGGCGCTACAGCCTGGCGACCGGCGAGACGATCTTCCAGGGCTGGCGGCGTCTGGGCATCTGGACGACGATCTACTTCGGTCCCTACATCGTGATCTGGGGCTTCATCTACGGAGCCGCTGCGATGGCCGGCACCGGTCTGGCCCTGGCCGCGCTGTTCTCGTTCGCGTCGGTGAAGGTCTGGGGCATCTTGTCCGGCCTGATCGGTCTCGCCATCGTGTGGGCCGGCCGCTACGGCCTCTTCGAGAAGTTCCTCGCGGTTCTGGTCGGCATCATGTTCGTCACCATGGTCGCCGCCGCGATCATCACGGTGCCCAACATTCCCGAGCTCCTCGTCGGCCTGGCCCCGACGATCCCCGAAGGCTCCCTGGTCAACATCCTCTCGGTCGCCGGCGGCGTCGGCGGCACCATCACCTTGGCTGCCTACGGCTACTGGCTGCGGGAGAAGGGCTGGCACACGCCGCAGTTCATGCGTGTGATGCGGATCGACAACACCACGGCGTACGTCGTGACCGGGATCTTCGTGGTCGCCACCCTCATCGTCGGCGCCGAGCTGCTCTACTCCGCCAACATCGCCATCGGCACCGGCGACCAGGGCATGCTCGACCTGTCCAAGGTGCTCGCCGACCGCTACGGCGACTGGTTCGGCAAGCTCTTCCTGATCGGCTTCTGGGCCGCGGCGATGTCCTCGCTCGTCGGGGTCTGGAACGGCGTCAGCCTGATGTTCGCGGACTTCATGGGGACCATTCGCGGACGGGCGGACGAGCCCGAGGCCAAGAGTGGCGGCATCTGGTACCGCACCTACATCCTCTGGCTCACCTTCCCGCCGATGATCTGGCTCCTGCTCGCCGACGAGCCCACCTGGCTGATCCTCATCTACGGAGTCCTGGGCGCGTTCTTCATGCCGTTCCTGGCCGTCACCCTGCTCTGGCTCCTCAACACCAGCCACACCCCCGCGGAGTGGCGCAACAAGTGGGTCTCCAACATCGGCCTCACCATCTGCGCCCTGCTCTTCGCCTGGCTCGCCTTCGACCAGGTCCGCACCTCCATCCAGGACCTGCTCGGCTGAGCCCCGAGCATTCGGCGGATCGGTGGGCGCCAGGCCCTAGGCCTGCGCCTTGCCGATCCGCCAGTACCCGACGAAGGTGATCCGCGACTTGGGCACCCCGAGCGTCACCAGATGGCGCCGTCCCTCGGCCGGGATCGTCCGCTCACCGACTAGGTAGGCCGAGAGCGTGGCCGGCGCCTCGGGGGTGAACGCCTTCACCTCGGCGATCGCCAGCGTCCCGGGCTGCTCGGCGGAGTCACCTCGAGCCAGCCACCGCACCTCGACGCCCTCGGGCCCGGAGACGTCCTGGACGTCGGCCATGTCCGAGATCTCGATGATCGCCAGGCCGCGCGCGTCGCGAGGCATGTCTCGCAGGATCCCGACGATCGCCGGAAGCGCCGACTCGTCGCCGACGAGCAGGTGGAACGACGCGTCCGGAGCGAAGTCGAAGCCCGTGCCCTGATCCATGAGCACGACCCGCTCCCCGGGCTGTGCCGTACGCGCCCACGGGCCCGCGATCCCGAGATCTCCGTGCACGACGAAGTCGACGTCGATCTCACCGAGGTCGGGCCGGTGCTCGCGCACGGTGTAGTTACGCAGCGGCGGCCGGTCGCCATGCCTCAAGTACTTGAGGTAGTCGATCGTCCCGAGCTTCTCGGGAACCGCGTCGAAGTTGGTGGCTTGCCCTCCCGGCCGCGGCAGGAAGAGCCGGAACCACTGGTCGAACCCGCGCTGCGGGAAGCGTCGCAGATCATCGCCTCCCAAGGTGAGCCGCACCATGTGCGGCGTGACCTGCTTGTTGTGCAGCACCTCGGCCGCGTACACGCCCTTCAGCTTCCGGCCGTCATCGAATCCCATGCCCAGCTCCGTCTAAATCAGGTAAGGCTTACCTTGCTTCGCCGAGCCTAGCGGCCCCCACCACCCTCTGCCGAGGGTTGTGCGACAAACTCCTGCGGCACCGACCTGCTGACTGATAATCTCCGGCCGCCGCCTTTGCGGCACGAACCTGCCACGGTCCCTCAGCCACGTCCTCAGGCGCCGTCGGCCAAAGCCCGGAGCCTCGATGACCCCCACCTCCCGCCGTCGACTGCGCTTGTGCGCGGCGACCGCCGTCGCCATGCTCGCGACACTCGCGCCGATCACCGCCGCGTCGGCCACCACCACCGACACCACAGCGCCGAAGATCTCCGCGACCTCGTACAAGCAGTGGCTCAGCCCAAGCGACATGAAGTGGCGCGGCGCCTTCTGGAGCGCTACCCCCGCCTACACCTGGTCCAGCTCGGACAACGTCGGCGTCGCCTCCCACGAGGTCCAGACGTGGATCGGTAGCGGCACGGGATCGCGCCTCGGGACGAGCACCTGGTCGAGCATCGCGAAGTACGCCAAGACCTACTCCGGGACCCGGCGGTCGCTCCACACCGAGATCGGCGAGGGCGAGCAGGCCTGCCAGCGTGTCCGCGCAACGGATGCGGCTGGCAACCGCAGCGCCTGGTCGGGGTGGAGGTGCACGTACGCCCCGTTCGGGGAAGAGACCGTGGACGGCGCCTGGGACCCGACCGCGTTCAGCTTCAAGCTACGCAATACCGGAGCCGCGAACGACCGCGTCTCGACCCTGAAGGTCAAGGCCACCGGCGTACGCATCAAGGTGGCCACCGGTCCTTCGCGAGGCGCCGCGAGGGTCAGCATCGGATCCACCCACCTCGGGACGATCTCCGCCGCTTCCAAGAAGCCCGGGAGCAAGTACGTCACGTTCCGCAAACCGTCCTCCCTGTCCGGCTGGATCCAGGTCCGCACCACCTCGAAGTCGTCGAAGTCTTTCCTCGTCACCGGCCTGTGGGCCATCCGATCGACCACCGGTCTGTCCAGTGCAAAGGTCGGGTATCTTGCCACCTCCGGCGGGTCGGAGGCCGACAACGTTCCCGCCCCGGTCACGTCGTCGGACAAGACGAGCCCGAGGATCACCAGGTTCGGCTTCACGCCCGTGTGGCCGACGAAGCGAGCCCAGAACGGCATGTATCGAGCGGTGGCGACCTGGGCCGCGACCGACAACGTGAAGGTGACCGGCTACCTCTACCAGGAGAAGTACGCATCAGGCGGAACCTCCCTGTTCGCCAACAGCACCCGCTACACCACGAGCACCTCGTTGACGGAGCGGCCCGACTACCTGGGCGATACGACCTGCCTCCGGGTCCGCGCCCGCGACGCCGCCGGCAACGTCTCCCCCTGGTCGGGCTGGAGGTGCTCGACCGCACCGATCACTGTCCTGGGCGGCAACTGGGCAAGCGGTGGCTTCCCCGAGATCGCCGGCGAACCCTGGGTGTACGCCGCCGTCTCCCCACGGACCTCCGACCAGACGACCGACCGCTACGCGGCCAAGGCATTGCGTCTCAAGGTGCGCACAGGCCCGACCCGTGGCAAGGTCAGCATCTACGTCGGCGGAGTCCGCTTCGGCACGATCAACACCTACGCCCGGACCAACGGCTCGAGGTGGGTCGTACTACGCCACGACCGGGAGGCACGGGGCCGGATCCGGGTGGTCGCAGTCACCAAGAAGGCATACGTCGGGTCCGTGTACCTCATGAAGGACACGGCCAAGGCGGTCCGCAGGGACATCGGGTGATTACCTCTTCGGCACCCGGCTGAAGCACGCTCACGAGGTCGGAGGATCCTGAGCACATGACCCTCCCTGAGCCCTTCAGAGATCATTTCGGTCCTGAGGAGCATCTCTACGGCTGGCTGGTCAACCGGTTCGCCGACGACCTCGACTCGGGTGGCCCGACGGCCGAGATCTGCCGGGATCACCTCGACGCCTCCCGTGCCGATGCCGTGCAGCTGCGCCTCCTGGCCGCGCTGCACCGCATCGTGCTTCGTGGTGACGCACCCGAGCTCGAGCGCTTCTATCCCAACCTCGGTGGCACCGACGCGTACGCCACCTCCTGGCCGTTGTTCGAGGAGGTGGTCGCAGCGCACGTCGACGAGCTCCGTGGAGGTCTGGAGGTGGCGCCCCAGACCAACGAGGTCGGGCGCTCCGCCTGCCTCCTCATCGGCATCTTCGAGGCCGTACGCCGCACCGGCCTGCACCGCATCCGGCTGCTCGAGCCGGGCGCCTCGGCCGGGCTCAACCTGCTCGTCGACCGCTACCGCTTCCGCGGTGACGACTGGGCGTACGGCCCCACGGACAGCCCGCTGACGATCGACACCCAGAGCGCAGGTGCGCGCCCGGTTCCGTTCGAGGTCGTCGCACGCCGCGGCTGCGATCTGGCCCCGGTCGATGTCTCCACCGCAGCCGGCCGCGAATACCTGACCTCGTTCGTGTACTGGCCCGCCGACGTCCGCGCCGGCGTTCGTGCCGCCGTCGACGAGGCCCGCGAGCGTATGCCCATCGCCCATGTCGGCCTGGAAGGCGTCCCGCCGGCGCAGAAGGCCTCGGGCTGGGACATCCGCACTGACGGTCCCGCCCTCCGCCTCGACGGCGACGTGCTCGCCCGCTCCACCCACCACGGCCCACCGTTGATCCTCGTGTAGCTCTCGCGAGACCAAAGTCGGTTGACCCGTTTCGCATCCAGGTCAAGGCTGTTCAGCATGCCCGCCGACGAGCTTCCCGGCTGGAGGCGCAACGCAGCGATCTTCCTCGCCGGCCAGACGGTCTCCCTGCTCGGCTCGATGCTGGTGATGTACGCCGTGATGTGGCACCTCACCATCGAGACCCGGTCCGGGTCGGTGCTGATGCTGAGCCTCGTCTTCGGGATGCTCCCGCAGGCGTTCATGTCCATCTTCGGTGGCGTCTGGGCCGACAGGCATCACCGCAAGTTCCTGATCATGGGCTCCGACGCCACGATCGCGGTCGCGACCCTGATCCTGGCCGGTTTGATGGCCAGCGGGATCGACGACCTCTGGATCATCTATCTCGCTCTGGCCATCCGCTCGGTCTTCGCCGGGATCCAGATGCCTGCTGTGACGGCGATGATCCCGCAGATCGCGCCGGAGTCGCAGCTGCTCCGGATCAACGGAGCCTTCCAGACCATCCAGTCGGCGATGACACTCCTGGCCCCGGCGCTCGCCGCGGTCATCTACGCCAGCATGGACATCGTCGCCGTGTTCTTCATCGACGCAGTCACGGCCCTGATCGGCGTCGGCCTGCTCGCCCTCGTCCCGGTCGCCCGTATCGTGCGCCCCGACCAAGGGAATGTCTCCTACTTCGGCGACCTCCGCGCCGGCCTGAAGTACGTCTCGACCCATGCGCACGTGCGCTGGATCCTCGTCCTGTTCACGCTCGTCATGGTGATGGTCGGAGCCCCCTCCTACCTCACCCCGCTCATGGTCACCCGCACCTTCGGCGACGAGGTCTGGAAGCTCACCGCGAACGAGCTGTTCTGGGGCTTCGGCATGCTGGCCGGCGGTGCCGCCATGGCCGTCTTCGGACCCAAGATCATCCACCGGATGCGCTTGATGGTCGGTTCGGTCGTTCTCATCGGGCTGTTCGTCGTCGGGCTCGGAGTCTCCACGAACATGTGGGTGTTCTTCGTCTTCGGCCTGCTGATCGGGGTGTCCTTCTCCGCACTGAGCGCGCCCGCGATGACGATCCTCCAGGAGCGCGTCGAGCCGGAGATGCAGGGGCGCGTCTTCGGCATCGTCGGCATCGTCATGTCGGTTGCCATGCCACTCTCCATGGTGGTCTTCGGCCCGCTCGCAGATCAGTTCTCGGTCGAGTTCCTGCTTGTCCTCGCCGGTCTGCTGCTCTTCATCATGGTTGCCGGCATCCTCGCCATCCCCGGTGCTCGCCGGTCGCTGGCCGAGGTCGACCTCCCTCAGGAAGAGCCCATCGCTTCTGTTGATTCGGTCACGCCGGACGAGGAGGCCTCCCAGGGCACTAAATGACAGCTGCCCGGCACCTCGAGGGCACCGGGCAGCTGGAGAAGCTCTGGATCAGCGGCTGGTGACCAGCTTGATGGCCACGCCGAGACCCACGGCAACGACGGCGGCGATGAGCAGCTTCTTGACCATGGGAACCCCTTGCTCGTGATGTTGGTACGGACTCAACTATGACATTGGACCTCGCGCCGCCGCCTACGTCAACCGGGCGTGGCGCGAAGAGACCTTCACAATCATCTCGAGCACCGCATCATAAGTGGCCACAAATGGCAGCAGGGCCACCTCCGAAGAGGTGGCCCTGCGCAAAGTATGTCCGGCGGCGTCCTACTCTCCCACAGCCTCTCGGTTGCAGTACCATCGGCGCTGAAGGGCTTGACTTCCGGGTTCGGGATGGGACCGGGTATTTCCCCTTCGCTATGGCCGCCGTAACTCTAGAGATCACGCTCCCGTATACCCGGGGGGGTGACCAAACCTGTGTTACAACAGTTGGTTGTGGACGCGAGACTTGACGGTCTTCGTTTGTTGTTTTTGTTGAGGGTTTATGAAAGATAAGCCCTCGGCCTATTAGTACCGGTCGGCTGGGCATCACTGCTGTACACCTCCGGCCTATCAACC
>NZ_JBHWLY010000024.1:71997-77702 GCF_042730435.1 Nocardioides sp. NPDC059952
TTGTTGTTTTTGTTGAGGGTTTATGAAAGATAAGCCCTCGGCCTATTAGTACCGGTCGGCTGGGCATCACTGCTGTACACCTCCGGCCTATCAACCCCATAGTCTGTAGGGGGCCTTAACCCATAAAGGGTGGGAAACCTCATCTTGAAACGTGCTTCCCGCTTAGATGCGTTCAGCGGTTATCACTTCCGAACGTAGCCAACCAGCCATGCACCTGGCGGTACAACTGGCACACCAGAGGTTCGTCCATCCCGGTCCTCTCGTACTAGGGACAGCCTTTCTCAAGTTTCCTACGCGCGCGGCGGATAGGGACCGAACTGTCTCACGACGTTCTAAACCCAGCTCGCGTGCCGCTTTAATGGGCGAACAGCCCAACCCTTGGGACCTACTCCAGCCCCAGGATGCGACGAGCCGACATCGAGGTGCCAAACCATCCCGTCGATATGGACTCTTGGGGAAGATCAGCCTGTTATCCCCGGGGTACCTTTTATCCGTTGAGTGACCACGCTTCCACATGCCGTGGCCAGATCACTAGTTCCGACTTTCGTCCCTGCTCGACATGTCTGTCTCACAGTCAAGCTCCCTTGTGCACTTACACTCGCCACCTGATTGCCAACCAGGCTGAGGGAACCTTTGAGCGCCTCCGTTACATTTTAGGAGGCAACCGCCCCAGTTAAACTACCCATCAGGCACTGTCCCTGAACCAGATCATGGTCCGAAGTTAGACATCTAGTACGACCAGAGTGGTATTTCAACGTTGACTCCACACACACTGGCGTGTGCGCTTCACAGTCTCCCACCTATCCTACACAAGCCGAACCAAACACCAATACCAAACTATAGTAAAGGTCCCGGGGTCTTTCCGTCCTGCCGCGCGTAACGAGCATCTTTACTCGTAGTGCAATTTCGCCGAGTCCACGGTTGAGACAGCGCCCAAGTCGTTACTCCATTCGTGCAGGTCGGAACTTACCCGACAAGGAATTTCGCTACCTTAGGATGGTTATAGTTACCACCGCCGTTTACTGGGGCTTAAATTCTGAGCTTCGCCGTGAGGCTAACCCGTCCTCTTAACCTTCCAGCACCGGGCAGGAGTCAGTCCGTATACATCGTCTTACAACTTCGCACGGACCTGTGTTTTTAGTAAACAGTCGCTTGGGCCTGGTCTCTGCGGCCCTTCACGCTTCCCCCAGCTAGTGGGTTCACGATCCGGGCCCCCCTTCTCCCGAAGTTACGGGGGCATTTTGCCGAGTTCCTTAACCATGGTTCGCTCGATCGCCTCGGTATTCTCTACCTGATCACCTGAGTCGGTTTGGGGTACGGGCGGCTCATGACTCGCTAGAGGTTTTTCTCGACAGCATAGGATCATCGACTTCACCAAACGGCTCCCCATCACATCTCAGACATACAGAGCCCGGATTTGCCTAGACTCAGTCCTACATGCTTGGCCGGCGACAACCATCGCGCCGGTTCGACTACCTTCCTGCGTCACCCCATCACTTGACTACTACACACTCGGGTCCCATGTTCCACACACACGCCTCACCCCGAAGGGATCGGTCACGTGCGCTTCAGATGGTTAGCATCATGCGCCTCATCATGGGCGTCATTTCGCCGGTACGGGAATATCAACCCGTTGTCCATCGACTACGCCTGTCGGCCTCGCCTTAGGTCCCGACTTACCCAGGGCAGATTAGCTTGACCCTGGAACCCTTGATCAATCGGCGGATGTGTTTCTCACACATCATTCGCTACTCATGCCTGCATTCTCACTCGCGTACCGTCCACCGCTGGATCACTCCGCTGCTTCACTCGATACACGACGCTCCCCTACCCACCCCGGAAAACCGGAGTGCCATAGCTTCGGCGGATAACTTGAGCCCCGCTACATTGTCGGCGCGGAATCACTTGACCAGTGAGCTATTACGCACTCTTTCAAGGGTGGCTGCTTCCAAGCCAACCTCCTGGTTGTCACTGCGACTCCACATCCTTTTCCACTTAGTTATCGCTTAGGGGCCTTAGCTGATGGTCTGGGCTGTTTCCCTCTCGACAATGGAGCTTATCCCCCACTGTCTCACTGCTGCGCTCTCACTTACCGGCATTCGGAGTTTGGCTAACGTCAGTAACCTGGTCGGGCCCATCGGCTATCCAGTGCTCTACCTCCGGCAAGAAACACGCAACGCTGCACCTAAATGCATTTCGGGGAGAACCAGCTATCACGAAGTTTGATTGGCCTTTCACCCCTAACCACAGGTCATCCCCTCCATTTTCAACTGAAGTGGGTTCGGTCCTCCACGCCGTCTTACCGGCGCTTCAACCTGCCCATGGCTAGATCACTTCGCTTCGGGTCTAGAGCGCGCGACTCAATCGCCCTATTAGGACTCGCTTTCGCTACGGCTTCCCCACACGGGTTAACCTTGCCACACACCGCTAACTCGCAGGCTCATTCTTCAAAAGGCACGCCATCACCCCCACTGCTGTAAACAGCCGGCCGGGCTCTGACGGATTGTAGGCACACGGTTTCAGGTACTATTTCACTCCCCGCCAGGGGTACTTTTCACCTTTCCCTCACGGTACTGGTCCGCTATCGGTCATCAAGAAGTATTTAGGCTTAGCGGGTGGTCCCGCCAGATTCACACGACATTCCACGAGTGCCGTCCTACTTGGGAAGTACATCAACCCAGCCAAACACATACGATTACGGGGCTATCACCCGCTACGGCCCAGCTTCCCAACTGGTTCACCTTCATGCTTGGTTTCTTACTGAGCTCACCGCCGGCAGACGATGAAAGACATATCCCACAACCCCGACTACCCAACAACTGCCGTCTATCACAGGTAACCGGTTTGGCCTCATCCGATTTCGCTCGCCACTACTCTCGGAATCACTATTGTTTTCTCTTCCTACGGGTACTGAGATGTTTCACTTCCCCGCGTTCCCTCCACACGCCCTATAGATTCAGGCGCGGGTAACACGACATGACTCGTGCTGGGTTTCCCCATTCGGACACCCCCGGATCAACGCTCGGTTGCCAACTCCCCAGGGCTTATCGCAGGCTCCAACGTCCTTCTTCGGCTCTTGATGCCAAGGCATCCACCATGTGCCCTTCATAGCTTATCTCTCACAAACACTCAACAAAAACAACAAACACAACAACATCACATATCAAACATCACGTTCAAACATCACGTTGTCGAGCCTGTCATGCGCTACGAAGACCACGCACACACCAACACCCCAACCCAAGGTCGAAACCTTCGGCAAGAGCGCCTACAAGGTGTGTGCATTCTTATTAAACAAGATGCTCGCGTCCACTATCCAACTATCAACTCCAACGCTTACTCAGCGCCGGCCAGCCCGCACAACCATCTCCACTCCGAAGAGCTTCGACCGAAGGGGGCGAGAGACAACCACTTGATCTGATCAACAGATCCGTGTGATTCCTCAGGGCCCAACAGTGTGTCAAGACCAGACCAGCTCCAGGAGACTTCAGGTTCCACGCCCATCTCCGAAGAGAAGGGCAGTACTGAGAAGCACACCCGGCAACCAGCCGGTGTTTCATCGACGATTCCACTAGCGAGTAGCACCATCACCACACAACCGAATGTTGTGTGAATTCATGGCCACTTACTCCTTAGAAAGGAGGTGATCCAGCCGCACCTTCCGGTACGGCTACCTTGTTACGACTTCGTCCCAATCGCCAGCCCCACCTTCGACAGCTCCCCCCACAAGGGTTGGGCCACTGGCTTCGGGTGTTGCCGACTTTCGTGACGTGACGGGCGGTGTGTACAAGGCCCGGGAACGTATTCACCGCAGCGTTGCTGATCTGCGATTACTAGCGACTCCGACTTCATGGGGTCGAGTTGCAGACCCCAATCCGAACTGAGACCGGCTTTTTGGGATTCGCTCACCCTCACGGGATCGCAGCCCTTTGTACCGGCCATTGTAGCATGCGTGAAGCCCTGGACATAAGGGGCATGATGACTTGACGTCATCCCCACCTTCCTCCGAGTTGACCCCGGCAGTCTCCTATGAGTCCCCAACCGAATTGCTGGCAACATAGGACGAGGGTTGCGCTCGTTGCGGGACTTAACCCAACATCTCACGACACGAGCTGACGACAGCCATGCACCACCTGTACACCGACTAAAAGGGGCTACATCTCTGCAGCTTTCCGGTGTATGTCAAACCCAGGTAAGGTTCTTCGCGTTGCATCGAATTAATCCGCATGCTCCGCCGCTTGTGCGGGCCCCCGTCAATTCCTTTGAGTTTTAGCCTTGCGGCCGTACTCCCCAGGCGGGGCGCTTAATGCGTTAGCTGCGGCACGGAACACGTGGAATGTGTCCCACACCTAGCGCCCAACGTTTACGGTGTGGACTACCAGGGTATCTAATCCTGTTCGCTCCCCACACTTTCGCTCCTCAGCGTCAGGTAATTCCCAGAGAACCGCCTTCGCCACCGGTGTTCCTCCTGATATCTGCGCATTTCACCGCTACACCAGGAATTCCATTCTCCCCTGAATACCTCTAGTCTGCCCGTATCGAAAGCAGGCCAGGTGTTAAGCACCTGGTTTTCACTCCCGACGCGACAGACCGCCTACGAGCCCTTTACGCCCAATAATTCCGGACAACGCTCGGACCCTACGTATTACCGCGGCTGCTGGCACGTAGTTGGCCGGTCCTTCTTCTGCACATACCGTCACTTGCGCTTCGTCTGTGCTGAAAGAGGTTTACAACCCGAAGGCCGTCATCCCTCACGCGGCGTTGCTGGATCAGGCTTCCGCCCATTGTCCAATATTCCCCACTGCTGCCTCCCGTAGGAGTCTGGGCCGTGTCTCAGTCCCAGTGTGGCCGGTCACCCTCTCAGGCCGGCTACCCGTCGAAGCCTTGGTGAGCCATTACCTCACCAACAAGCTGATAGGCCGCGAGCACATCCCAGGCCGAAAAACTTTCCACAACCAGATCATGCAATCGGTTGTCGTATCCGGTATTAATCACCGTTTCCGGTGGCTATCCCAGAGCCTGGGGCAGATTACTCACGTGTTACTCACCCGTTCGCCGCTCGAGTACCCCGAAGGGCCTTTCCGCTCGACTTGCATGTGTTAAGCACGCCGCCAGCGTTCGTCCTGAGCCAGGATCAAACTCTCCGTTGAAAAACAACACCAAACACCCGAAGATGCCTGGAAAAAGAGATGCCCTGACAGGAGACACTGACATGTTCCCAGTCCCGAAAGACTGGATAATTGCCAGAATCAATTGTCAAAGAAACCATCAACCATCATCCCCTTGGGATATGGTCGACGGGGCATAACAAACTAATTCGTCGACTATGACACACTGTTGAGTTCTCAAGAATCACACGCACACCGGTAGATTTCAGACTCTCATCTTCGCCAGTCCGGTGACTGCTTTATTCGCTTTATGTTCTGCTTTGTTCTTCGTGCTGAACCTTAGCAGGCTTTCTTTCGCTTTCGCAATTCGGCGTTTCCGCTTCCTTGTCCAGCTCCAGAACCCTTGTTTCCGGTCCTGCCTCGCAGACTTTATCAGAGCCACTCTCGCTTCTCCAACTCGGCGCTTTCACGCTTTTCTGCTGGATTAGCAGTTGTATCTCTGCTTCGTCTTACCCGACTTTAGCGGAGTGTTTCTCGCTTTCGCAATTCGGCGCGTTCCGCGCTTTCCCGCTGAAAGTTTGAAGCCTTATCCGCCTC
>NZ_JBHWLY010000025.1:0-9565 GCF_042730435.1 Nocardioides sp. NPDC059952
CGCCTCGTCCGACCGGGCTGACGCCTCGTCCGACCGGGCTGACGCATCGTCCGACCGGGCTGACGCCTCGTCCGACCGGGCTGACGCCTCGCCCGACCGGGCTGACGCCTCGCCCGACCGGGCTGACGCCTCGCCCGACCGGGCTGACGCCTCGCCCGACCGGGCTGACGCCTCGGGCGAGGCCGGTGACGCCTCGGCGGGAGGGGTCAGCGGATCAGCGGGTCGACCGCGAGGGCGACGAAGAGCAGGCTCAGGTAGAGGTTGCTGCTGTGGAACAGCTGCATGGGGCGGATCTTGGTGAGGTCCTCGGTGCCCTTGGTGCGCGCGTGCAGCTGGTGGGCCTGGACGAGGAAGACTGCGCCGAGAGCGATGGCGGCGACTGGGTAGAGCCAGCCGGTGGAGGCGATCGGCCACAGCAGCAGCGAGGTGGCGACCATGATCCAGGAGTACGCCACGATCTGGCCGCCGACGTGGCGCGCGGAACGGACCACCGGCAGCATCGGCACGTCGACCTGCGCGTAGTCCTCGCGGTAGCGCAGCGCCAGGGCCCAGGTGTGCGGCGGGGTCCAGAAGAAGACGACCATGAACAGGATCAGCGGCTCCCAGCTCACCGAGTTGGTGACCGCGGTCCAGCCGATCAGGGTCGGGAAGCAGCCAGCGATGCCGCCCCAGACGATGTTCTGCGTGGTGCGCCGCTTGAGCAGCATCGTGTAGACGAAGACGTAGAAGGCGTTGGCCGCCAGCGACAGGCCGGCGGAGAGCCAGTTCACGAAGAACCCGAGCACCAGCACCGACAGCACGGCCAGGACGGAGCCGAAGATCAGGGCCGCCCGAGGGGTGACCACGTGCCGCGGCAGCGCCCGGCGCCGCGTACGCCTCATCTGCTCGTCGATGTCGCGGTCGTAGACGCAGTTGAAGACCGAGGCCGAACCGGCCGAGAAGATCCCGCCGACGACGGTGGCCGCGACCAGGCCGACGCCCGGGACACCCTGGGCGGCGAAGAACATCACCGGCACCGTGGTCAGCAGCAGCAGCTCGATCACCCGGGGCTTCGTCAAGGAGACGTACGCCGAGATGACATCGCGCATTGACGCGCGGTCGCTACGCTGGTCGAGGTCGGGGACCGGCTGTTCGACGTGCGTCACTGAGAAGATCCTTCTCGTTCGGGTTGAGGCGTCACATGCGGCACATACAAGCAGTTCACAGCATGCGGCTCGCAGTCTAACCCCGGGCGTGAGTAGGCTCGGATTCGGCAGCCCCCACGGCCAGCCCAAGAACTCTCCCAATGTGGAGTCGACGACTTTGAAAAGGCACCTCGTGAGCACCAAACCTGTACTCGAGTGGACCGATCTGGACAACAAGGCCGTGGACACCGTCCGCGTACTCGCCATGGACTCCGTGCAGAAGGTCGGCAACGGCCACCCTGGCACCGCGATGAGCCTGGCCCCGGCGGCGTACCTGCTCTTCCAGAAGGTGATGAAGCACAACCCCGCCGACACCGACTGGCTCGGTCGGGACCGGTTCGTGCTCTCCGTCGGCCACTCGAGCGTCACCCTCTACATCCAGCTCTACCTCGGCGGCTTCGGTCTCGAGCTCGGCGACCTGGAGGCCCTGCGCACCTGGGGCTCGCTGACCCCGGGTCACCCCGAGCGCGGCCATACCCGCGGTGTGGAGGTGACCACCGGCCCGCTCGGCCAGGGTGTCGCCAACGCCGTCGGCATCGCGATGGCCCAGCGCCGGCTTCGCGGCCTGCTCGACCCGGACACGCCGGTCGACCAGCCGAGCCCGTTCGACCACAAGACGTACGTCCTGGCCGGCGACGGCGACCTGCAGGAGGGCGTCAGTGGTGAGGCGAGCTCGATCGCCGGCACCCAGAAGCTCGGCAACCTCACGATGATCTACGACGCCAACCGGATCTCGATCGAGGGCGACACCAACGTCGCGTTCACCGAGGACGTCGCCGCCCGCTACAAGGCCTACGGCTGGCACGTCCAGGAGGTCGACTGGACCCACGACGGCACCGGCTACACCGAGGACGTCCCGGCGCTGTTCGACGCGATCAACGCCGCCGGCGAGGTCACCGACCAGCCGTCGCTGATCGTGCTGCGCACCATCATCGCCTGGCCCGCCCCGAACGCGCAGAACACCGAGGCGGCCCACGGTTCGGCGCTCGGCGCCGAGGAGGTCGCCGCGACCAAGGAGATCCTGGGCTTCGACCCGGCCAAGTCCTTCGACGTCGACCCCGAGGTGCTCGCCCACACCCGCCAGCTCATCGAGCGCGGCGAGAAGGCCGAGGAGGCCTGGCGCGCCGAGGAGGCCGCCTGGGCCGAGGCCAACCCGGAGGGCGCCAAGCTGCTCGAGCGGCTGCAGGCCGGGGAGCTCCCCGACGGCATCGCCGACGCGCTGCCGGTCTTCGAGGCCGACGCCAAGGGCATCGCCACCCGTGCCGCCTCCGGCAAGGTGATCAACGCGCTGGCGCCGGTGCTGCCCGAGCTGTGGGGCGGTTCGGCCGACCTCGCCGGCTCCAACAACACCACCATCTCCGGTGCGCCCAGCTTCGTCCCCGAGGACCGCTCCACCCACGAGTGGAAGGGCGACCCCTACGCCGGCCGCGTGCTCCACTTCGGCATCCGCGAGCACGCCATGGGCGCGATCCTCAACGGCATCGTGGCCCACTCGCCGACGCGGGCCTTCGGTGGCACGTTCTTCCAGTTCTCCGACTACATGCGAGGCGCCGTACGCGTCGGGGCGCTGTCCAAGCTGCCGGTGATCCACGTCTGGACCCACGACTCCGTCGGCCTGGGCGAGGACGGCCCGACCCACCAGCCGGTCGAGCACCTCGCCGCGGTCCGGGCCATCCCGGGTCTCGACGTGGTCCGTCCCGCCGACGCCAACGAGACCGCAGCCGCGTGGCTCGAGGTGCTCAAGCACCACGACCGCCCCTCGGCGCTCATCCTGACCCGTCAGGCGCTGCCGACGTTCCCGCGCGGGAAGGATGGCTTCGCCGACACGAGCGGCGTGGCCAAGGGTGGCTACGTACTCCTCGACTCCCCCACCGGGACCGTGGACGTCGTGCTGCTCGGCACCGGCTCCGAGGTGCAGTACGCCGTCGCCGCCCGCGAGGAGCTGGCGAAGGAGGGCATCGGCGCCCGCGTCGTCTCGCTGCCTTGCCTGGAGTGGTTCGATGCCCAGGAGCAGGACTACCGGGACTCGGTGATCCCGCCCAACGTCAAGGCGCGGGTCAGCGTCGAGGCCGGCGTGAAGCAGGGCTGGCGCGAGTACGTCGGTGACGCCGGCCGGATCGTATCGCTCGAGCACTTCGGCGCCTCGGCGTCCGGAGCGCTGCTGTTCAAGGAGTACGGCTTCACCCCCGAAGCGGTCGTCACGGCCGCCAAGGAGAGCCTCGCCGCCATCAACAAGGGAGCATGAAATATGTCTGACCGACTCAAGGCGCTGGCCGAGGCCGGCGTATCCATCTGGCTCGACGACCTCTCCCGCGAGCGCATCGAGACCGGCAACCTGGCCGATCTCGTCAAGGAGAAGTCCGTCGTCGGCGTGACCACCAACCCGACCATCTTCGCCGCCGCGATCGCCAACGGTGAGCGCTACGACGAGCAGCTGCGCTCGCTGGTGGCCGACGGCAAGACCGTCGACGAGGTCATCTTCGGCCTCACCACCCAGGACGTACGCAACGCCTGCGACATCCTCGCGCCGGTCGCCGAGTCCACCAAGGACGACGGCCGGGTCTCGATCGAGGTCGAGCCGACCCTGGCCAACGACACCGACGCGACCATCGCCTCCGCCAAGGCGCTGTGGGCCGCGGTCGACCGCCCCAACGTGCTGATCAAGATTCCGGCGACCCTCGAGGGGCTCCCCGCGATCACCGCCGCGATCGCCGCGGGCATCTCGGTCAACGTGACCCTGATCTTCTCGGTCGAGCGCTACCAGGCCGTGATGGACGCCTATCTGACCGGTCTGGAGCAGGCCAAGGCAGCCGGGATCGACCTCTCCACGATCCGCTCGGTGGCCTCTTTCTTCGTCTCCCGCGTCGACACCGAGATCGACAAGCGGCTCGAGGCTCTCGGCACCCCCGAGGCCACCGCGCTGCTCGGCAAGGCCGCGGTGGCCAACGCGATCGCCGCGTACGCCGCCTTCGAGGAGGTCCACTCCAGCGAGCGCTGGACCGCGGTGGCCGGTGAGGGCGCCAACGCCCAGCGGCCGCTGTGGGCCTCGACCGGGGTCAAGAACCCGGCCTACCCCGACACCCTCTACGTCACCGACCTGGTCGTCGCCGACACGGTCAACACCATGCCGGAGAAGACGATGGAGGCCTTCGCCGACCACGGCGAGGTCAAGGGCGACGTCGTCACCGGCAAGGGTGCCGAGGCGGCCGCCGTCTTCGAGTCGCTGCGCTCGGTCGGGGTCGACCTCGACGACGTCTTCCTGGTCCTGGAGACCGAGGGCGTCGACAAGTTCAAGGTCTCCTGGACGGAGCTCGTCGACACCGTCGTCGCCCAGATCGAGGCGGTCAAGCAGTGAGCGAAGGCCCGGTCGACGCGACCACGACGGACGCCTGGAAGGCACTCACCGAGCAGCGGGCCGGCTTCGCGCCCGACCTGCGCTCGTGGTTCGCCGATGATCCCGGCCGGGCCTCACGCTTCACCTTCGAGGCGGCCGACCTCCACGTCGACCTCTCCAAGGACCTCATCACCGACGAACTCCTGGCCACGCTGCTCGCTCTCGCCGAGCAGGTCGGTCTGGAGGCGCGGCGGGACGCGATGCTCGCCGGCGAGCACATCAACGTCACCGAGGACCGCGCGGTGCTCCACACCGCCCTGCGTCTTCCCGCCGACGCCTCCCTCGAGGTCGACGGCACCGACGTCGTGCCCGCCGTCCACGAGACCCTGGCGAAGATGTACGCCTTCGCCGACCGGGTCCGCTCCGGCGAGTGGAAGGGCGTCACCGGCGAGCGGATCCACACGGTCGTCAACATCGGCATCGGCGGCTCCGACCTGGGGCCGGTGATGGCCTACGAAGCGCTCGAGCCGTTCCGTCATCCTGAGATCGAGTGTCGGTTCATCTCCAACATCGATCCCACCGACGCTGGCCAGAAGCTCAAGGGGCTCGACCCGGCCACGACCCTGTTCGTGGTCTCGTCGAAGACCTTCTCCACCCTGGAGACACTGACCAACGCCCGGCTGGCGCGTGCCTGGGTGCTCGACGCGCTCGGCGACGACGTGGACTCCGCCGATGCCGTCGCGAAGCACTTCGTGGCCGTCTCCACGGCGCTGGACAAGGTCGAGGCGTTCGGGATCGACCCGCAGAACGCGTTCGGCTTCTGGGACTGGGTGGGCGGCCGCTACTCGGTCGACTCCGCGATCGGCACCACCCTGGCGATCGCCATCGGGCCGGAGGGCTTCGCCGAGTTCCTCGGCGGGTTCCACGCGATCGACGAGCACTTCCGCACCACCCCGCTCGAGCGGAACGTGCCGGCGCTGATGGGCCTCCTGAACGTCTGGTACGTCAACTTCCTCGACGCCCAGACCCACGCCGTGCTGCCCTACTCCCAGCTGCTGCACCGGTTCCCGGCGTACCTTCAGCAGCTGACCATGGAGTCCAACGGCAAGTCGGTGCGCTGGGACGGCACCGCGGTGACGACCGACACCGGAGAGGTGTTCTGGGGCGAGCCCGGCACCAACGGACAGCACGCGTTCTACCAGCTGATCCACCAGGGCACCCGGGTCATCCCGGCAGACTTCATCGCCTTCGCGAACCCCGCCTACCCGCTGCGCGACAGCGACGTCGACGTCCACGAGCTGTTCCTCGCCAACTTCTTCGCCCAGACCCAGGCGCTCGCCTTCGGCAAGACGGCCGAGCAGGTGCGCGCCGAGGGCACCGCGGAGAACATCGTCAACGCGCGGGTCTTCTCCGGCAACCGGCCGACCACCTCGATCATGGCGCCGTCACTGACCCCCGGAGTCCTGGGCCAGCTGATCGCCCTCTACGAGCACATCACCTTCACCCAGGGTGTGGTGTGGGGCATCGACTCCTTCGACCAGTGGGGCGTCGAGCTCGGCAAGCAGCTGGCCCTGCAGGTCAGTCCGGCCGTCTCCGGCGACGCGGAGGCCGCCGGGCGGCAGGACGCCTCCACCCAATCCCTCATCGCCTACTACAGAGAGAAGCGCACGTGACCAGCGACGGTCATCCCGAGTCACTCATTGAGGTCCACGACACCGCCGAGGCCCTGGCCTCCGCTGTGGCCGGGGAGTTCCTCAGCCGCCTCGCCGACCTTCAGGCGGCCGGCGACGTACCCACCATCGGTCTCACCGGTGGCACCATCGCCGAGGCGATCCATCGCGAGATCGCCCGCCTCGCCCCCGAGTCGGGTGTCGACTGGGGCGCGGTGGAGTTCTTCTTCGGCGACGAGCGCTACGTCGCCGCCGACTCCCCCGACCGCAACGCCGGCCAGGCCCGCGCCGCCTTCCTGACCGAAGTCGGTGTCCCCGACCACCGCATCCACGAGATGCCCGCCACCGACTCCGGCCTGAGCGTCGACGAGGCAGCGGCACGGTTCTCCGACGACGTACGCAGCCACGGCTCCGGCGGCTTCGACATCCTGATGCTCGGCGTCGGCCCCGACGGCCACATCGCCTCCCTCTTCCCCGGCTTCCCGCAGCTCGAGGCGAAGAACGCGATCGCCGTCGGCGTCACCGGCTCCCCCAAGCCCCCGCCCGAGCGCATCACCTTCACCTTCGAGGCGCTGCGCCGGTCCACGACCGTCTGGTTCCTGGTCAGCGGCGAGGGCAAGGCCGAAGCGGTGGCCAAGGCCCACGCCGGCGCCCCGATCACCGAGATCCCCGCCACCGGCGTCACCGGCACGACCGAGACGACCTGGTTCCTGGACCGGGCCGCCGCCTCGAAGCTCTGACCTCCTCCCGACTCGGCGCGACTGTCCCACGCAGAAGCGCCGAGTCGGCACACATGTCTCGGGAACTCCGTTACCCAGGTTGATAACGGCAGGTAAATCTTTCCCGCAGCGGGTTCCGCGGGCACCTGGCGACTGCCACCATCCGAGCATGTCCTTCAGCGTCTCTCGGCGGCTCGGCCTCACCCTGGCCAGCCTCGTTGCCCTCGCCTTGGCGAGTTTCATGGCGGTCGTGATCACGACCGCCCCGGCCCAGGCGGCCACGATCAACGTCACCACGGCGATCGCCACTCAGAACGGCTCGACGGCCACCGTACGCGGCTACGTCGTCGGCCAGCCCACAGCGACCAGCACGGTCGTGACCAGCAACTACCCCAACGACTACGCTCTCGCGATCGCTGACTCGGCCGCGGAGACCAGCACGTCCAAGATGCTCTACGTGCAGATCCCCGATGCGTTCCGCAGCGCGTGGGGCCTTCGGTCCAACCCGAGTCTGAAGGGGCGTCAGATCGATGTGACCGGCACCCTGACGGCGTACTTCTCCCATCCCGGCCACAAGAACGCCACCGCCTTCGCGTTCGCCGGCTCCACGCCGACCCCGACTCCGACCCCGACAGCCACCCCGACCGCTGACCCGGGAATCCCGGCGGGCTACTACGACCCGGCCGCCGGCCTGTCCGGCTCGTCGCTGAAGTCGGCGCTGCACAACATCATCGACGGCCACACCACGCTGTCCTACAGCGCGGTCTGGGAGGCGCTGAAGGTCCTCGACCAGGACCCGAACAACTCCTCGAACGTGATCGAGTTCTACTCCGGTGTCTCCACGCCGAAGACCAACAACGGCGGTGACGCCAACAACTGGAACCGCGAGCACACCTGGCCGCAGAGCCATGGCAACTTCGGCACCAGCAACGGCCCCGGCACCGACGTGCACCACCTGCGGCCCGAGGACGTCACCGTCAACTCCACCCGGGGCAACAAGGACTTCGACCTGGGCGGGTCGGCGGTCTCGGAGTGCAGCGACTGCTGGACCGACTCCGACTCCTTCGAGCCTCGTGACAGCGTCAAGGGCGACCTCGCCCGCGGCATCCTCTACATGGCCGTGCGCTACAACGGCGACGACGGCTTCGCCGACCTCGAGGTCAACAACGCCATCAACGGCTCGACCAACTACCTCGGCAAGGTCTGCGTCCTGCTCGGCTGGCACAACGCCGACCCGGTCACCGCAGCCGAACGCACCCGCAACAACACCGTCTACTCGACCTACCAGCACAACCGGAACCCCTTCGTCGACCACCCGGAGTACGCCGAGTCCATCTTCGGCGCCTCCTGCTGACCACCACCCGCCGAGTCGGCTCGTCCTGACCGATACCGACGCCGAGTCGGCTCGTCCTGACCGATGTCGACGCCGAGTCGGCTCGTCCTGACCAGATCCGACGCCGAGTCGGCTCGTCATAACGAGCCGACTCGGCGGTCAACGTCAAATGTCGGTGGTCCCGCTCATGCTGGGCGCATGGATATCGAACAGATGCAGTTCACCCGTACGCTCAGCCCCGACTTTCCACTGCCGCCGACGCTGCCGTTCACCGCCAAGATGGCGCTCGAGTCCGGCGTGACCTATCGCCAGTTGCGCGAACTCGTACACCTGGGCCTCGTCCGCCGCCTGATCAAGGGCGTCTATGTCGCGACGGAGATGGGCGACTCGCTAGACCTGCGGGTGGCGGGGCTCAAGCTTGTCGTGCCCAAAGACGCGGTGGTGGTCGATCGGCATGCCGGATGGCTTCTCGGCGCCGAGATGATGCTCGCCCCTGGTGAGCACCTCGACCTGCAGCCCCTCTCCGTCTTCCTGCCCGCCGGGCGTGGACGTCTACGCAACGATCTCGCGGCCAGTGGCGAGCGCACTTTCCTCGATGACGACATCATCGAGATCGACGGGCTGCTCGTCTCCAATTCGCTCCGCACCGCCTGGGACGTCGGCCGGGTGCGCTGGCCCGAAAGAGCCATCGCCGCGATCGACCAGATGCACCGGCTCGGCCAGTACGATCCCGGCGAGTTCCTCGCGGGAATCAACAGGTTCCGCGGACAACGATATGTCACGACGCTGCGGGCTGTCGGTCCCCTTGCCGATGGACGAGCGGAGTCGCCTCCGGAGTCGGTGCTGCGGATCTGGTCGAAAGAAGTGAGAGGCGTCGATCTCGTACCTCAACTCGAGGTCCGTCGCGGAAGCCGATTTCTCGGACGCCTCGACCTCGGCAACGAGCACCTACGAATAGGCGTCGAGTACGACGGGGCGGAGTGGCACAGCACCCCCGAGCAGCTTGAACGTGACCGGGACCGCCGAGCCGAGATGATCGACGACGGCTGGCTCATCGAGGTCTTCACGAAGGACGACACGTTTCGCAGACTCGCCGATCCCGGCGTACGACTGCGGCGGCTGCGCGACCGGGCCTACCAGCGCGTGACCGACCTCGCTGCCTGAAATCACCGAGTCGGCTCATCCTGACCACATTCGGTGCCGCGGGGGGGGGGCGTGAAGGGCCCCCGCCGCGCCCAATTATTTGAGATAGAGCCCCCGCGGCGGGGTTTTTTAATTATTTATAGGCGGGCATTCGGGGGGGGGGGGGCAGGGGGGTTGGCGCC
>NZ_JBHWLY010000025.1:9575-74736 GCF_042730435.1 Nocardioides sp. NPDC059952
TCCTCACCACTTTGGGTGCCGTGTCGGCTCGTCTTACCGAGCCGACTCGGCACCGATTCATGTCAGAACGAGCCGACTCGGCGGTGTTTCAGAAGATGATCTCGCCGGACTTGCGGCGGGAGCGGAGCAGGGCGATTGCCTCCTCCAGGATGTCCTCGGCCTCGGCGTCGGAGCGGCGCTCCTTCACGTAGGCGAGGTGGGTCTTGTAAGGCTCGATCTTCGGCGCCGGGGGCGCGTTCTCCTCGTCCAGACCAGCCGGGAGCCCACACTTGGGGCAGTCCCAGGAGTCCGGTGGCGTCGCCTCGACGGCGAAGGTGATGACCGAGCGATGTGCGTTGGTGCAGAAGTAGGTGACGGCCTTCCGCGGCGCAGCCTCGCCGCGCTCCGCCTCACCCATCGGCCCAGCACCGACTCGGGAGCCCCGAATCGCGTTCCCTCCACCTGCCATGGTGCTGCGGTGTCCTCTCTCAACTTAAAGTTCGCAGCCCCGAGAGGCCACTTTGGGGGAATCGGACGGCAAAATCTCCGTCCAGCGTCGATGAGTTTAGACGCTATCGCGCGTGCGCTGAAGGGGAATGGTTCAGTAGGCCATCAGCAGGCCGAGCGCGATCACACAGGCGAACCAGATGACTCCGATGCCGATGGTGAGTCGGTCGAGGTTGCGCTCGACGACCGAAGATCCACCCAGCGAGCTCGAGACACCGCCACCGAACATGTCGGAGAGTCCGCCACCGCGGCCCTTGTGAAGCAGCACGAGCAGGATCATCAGCGCGCTCGCGATGACCAGGATGATGGTGAAGAGAAGTTCCACGTCTGAAATCCTATCTGGAGAGCCCGAAACCTACAGCACTGGCCTAGAGAACTGGCAGGTCGTAGTAGCGCGAGATCGCGGCGAAGTCCTCGACCGAGAGGCTCGCCCCGCCGACCAGCGCCCCATCCACGTCGGCCTCCTGCATCAGCGCGGCCACGTTGTTGGGCTTGACCGAGCCGCCGTAGAGGATGCGTACGCCGGCGGCGATCTCCGCGCCGTAGCTCTTCTCGAGCTGGTCGCGGATGCCGGCGCAGACCTCCTGGGCGTCCTGCGCGGTGGCGGTCTCGCCCGTGCCGATCGCCCAGACCGGCTCGTAGGCGATCACGACCTGGCCGACCTCGGCGTCGGTGAGCCCGGCCAGCGAGCCCTCGACCTGCGCGGTGCAGTGGTCGAGGTGGTTGCCGGCCTGGCGGACGTCGAGACCCTCGCCGACGCACACGATGGGGATCATCTTGTGCTTGAGCGCGATCTTGGCCTTGAGCGCGACGATCTCGTCGGTCTCGCCGTAGTGCTCGCGACGCTCGGAGTGACCCACGATCACGTAGGAGCAGCCGAGCTTGGCCAGCATCGCGGCCGAGACCTCGCCGGTGTAGGCGCCGGACTCCTGGGTCGCGACGTTCTGGGCGCCGTAGGTGATGCGCATCTTGTCGCCGTCGACCAGCGTCTGCACCGAACGGATGTCGGTGAACGGCGGGAAGACCGCCACCTCCACGGCCGCGAAGTCGTGGCGCTTGTCGGAGAGCGTCCAGGCGAGCTTCTGGACCAGGACCACCGCTTCTTGGTGGTTGAGGTTCATCTTCCAGTTGCCGGCGATGAGCGGGGTGCGCCCCGAGGCGGGCTTCTTGGCCGCCATCAGCCCAGTCCCCCGGCCATGGTCGCCTCGTCGAGCACCGCGATGCCCGGAAGAGTCTTGCCCTCCAGGTATTCGAGCGACGCGCCGCCGCCGGTCGAGATGTGACCGAACTGGTCATCGGAGAACCCGAGCTGGCGGATCGCCGCGGCGGAGTCACCACCGCCGACGACCGAGAGGCCGTCGATCGTGGTGAGCGCCTGGGCGACCGCGCGGGTGCCCTCGGCGAAGGCAGCCTGCTCGAAGACGCCCATCGGACCGTTCCAGAAGACCGTCTTCGCGCCCTCGAGCGCGGCGGCGTAGGTCTGCGCCGACTCCGGACCGATGTCGAGCCCGAGCGACTCGGACGGGATCGCGTTGGCCGCGACCACACGGGCGGAGGCCTCGTCGCCGAAGGAGTCGGCGACCACGATGTCGGTCGGCAGCAGGATCTCGACGCCGATCTCCTCGGCGCGCTCGAGGTAGCCGAGCACGGTGAGGATCTGGTCCTCCTCGAGCAGCGACTGGCCCACCTCGTTGCCCTGGGCCTTGAGGAAGGTGAAGACCATGCCACCCCCGATGAGCAGCTTGTCCGCCTTGCCGAGCAGGTTGTCGATCACGCCGAGCTTGTCGGAGACCTTCGAGCCGCCGAGGACGACCACGTAGGGGCGCTCGGGGGTCTCGGTGAGCCGCTTCAGCACGTCGATCTCGGTGGCCACCAGGTCGCCCTGCGCGCTCGGGAGCAGCTTGGCGACCTCGTAGACCGAGGCCTGCTTGCGGTGGACCACGCCGAAGCCGTCGGAGACGAAGGCGTCGGCCAGGGCGGCGAGCTCGGCGGCGAAGGTGGCCCGCTCGATGTCGTCCTTGCTGGTCTCACCGGCGTTGAAGCGTACGTTCTCCAGCACAGCGACCTGACCGTCGGCCAGGCCGCCGACGACCGAGCTGGCGGAGTCGCCGACGGTGTCGGTCGCGAAGGCGACCTCGGCACCGAGCAGCTCGCCGAGGCGGACGGCCACGGGGGCCAGCGAGTAGGCCGGGTCCGGCTCCCCCTTCGGCCGACCGAGGTGGGCGACCACCACGACCCTGGCGCCGGCGTCGGCCAGCGCCTTGATCGTGGGCACCGAGGCACGGATGCGACCGTCGTCGGTGATCGTGGTGCCTTCCAGCGGGACGTTGAGGTCGGAGCGCACGAGAACTCGCTTGCCGGCGACACCCTGCTCGATGAGCTGCGTGAGATTCAGAGACATAACGGGCTAGACACTAACCTGTGAGGACCCTCGCTGGGTCACAGGCTCGCACCAACGTACGCCACCAGGTCGCCGAGCCGGTTGGAGTAGCCCCACTCGTTGTCATACCAGGCCGCCACCTTGACCTGGTTGCCGATCACCTTGGTCAGCGGGGCGTCGAAGATCGAGGACGCCGGGTTGGTCACGATGTCGGAGGAGACGATGGGGTCGGTCGAGTAGACCAGGTACTTCCCGTCGGCGGCCTTCTCCATGATCGCGTTGATCTCCTCGACCGAGGTCTCGCGCGAGGCCTCGAAGGAGAGGTCGACGATCGAGCCGGTCGGGGTGGGCACGCGCAGCGCGTAGCCGTCGAGCTTGCCCTTCAGCTCCGGCAGCACCAGGCCGATCGCCTTGGCGGCTCCGGTCGAGGTGGGCACCACGTTGATCGCGGCGGCGCGGGCGCGGCGCAGGTCCTTGTGGATGTTGTCCTGCAGGTTCTGGTCGGCGGTGTAGGCGTGGACCGTGGTCATCAGGCCCTGGTTGATGCCGATGCCCTCGTGCAGCGCCTTCGCCAGCGGCGCCAGGCAGTTGGTGGTGCAGGACGCGTTGGAGATGACCGTGTGGGCCTCCGGGTCGTAGACGTCCTCGTTGACGCCGAGGACGATGGTGGCGTCCTCGTTCTTCGCCGGGGCGGAGATGATGACCTTCTTCGCGCCGCCGTTGTCGACGTGGGCGCGAGCCTTGGTCGCGTCGGTGAAGAAGCCGGTGGACTCGATCACGACGTCGACACCGAGGTCGGACCACTTGAGGTTGGCCGGGTCGCGCTCTGCGTACGCCTTGATCTCCTTGCCGTCGACGACGATCGCGTCCTCGGTGGCGGACACCTCGGCGTCGAGCGGGCCGAGGATCGAGTCGAACTTCAGCAGCGTCGCGAGGGTTGCATTGTCGCTGAGGTCGTTGACACCGACGATCTCGATGTCGAGGTCGGAGGCGCGCACCGCGCGGAAGAAGTTGCGGCCGATCCGGCCGAACCCGTTGATGCCTACTCGAACTGTCACGTGGACTCCTGGTTCGCGTCGAAAAGATTGTGCGCGGGATCACCCGCTGACGCCGACACTACCCAGCGCCTCTGAACAGCGGGAGACTGGGTTGGATCGTTCCAAAAGACGGACGAGTAGCAAACGGCCCGAGCCCCTCGATCAGTCGAGGGGCTCGGGCCGATTTCCGGAATCTGGAGGCGCCTCAGGCGTCCTCGGCCAGCATCTCCGCGGTCAGCGATGCCTCGGTGTCAGGGATGCCGAGCTCCTCGGCCCGCTTGTCGGCCATCGCCAGCAGACGGCGGATGCGGCCGGCGATGGCGTCCTTGGTCAGCACCGGGTCGTGGAGCTGTCCGAGCTCCTCGAGGGAGGCCTGCTTGTGCTCCAGACGGAGCTTGCCGGCCTGGCGCAGGTGGTCGGGGATGTCCTCGCCGAGGATCTCCAGGGCACGCTCGACGCGGGCCCCGGCGGCGACGGCCGCGCGGGCCGATCGGCGCAGGTTGGCGTCGTCGAAGTTGGCCAGCCGGTTGGCGGTGGCGCGGACCTCGCGGCGCATGCGGCGCTCCTCCCAGGCCATCAGCGACTCGTGGGCGCCCAGGCGGGTCAGCAGCTGACCGATCGCGTCTCCGTCGCGGATGACGACGCGGTCCACGCCGCGTACCTCACGAGGCTTGGCGGAGATGCCGATCCGACGGGCGACGCCGACCAGCGCGAGCGCCGACTCCGAGCCCGGGCAGGTCACCTCCATCGAGGAGGAGCGGCCCGGCTCGGTGAGCGAGCCGTGGGCCAGGAAGGCACCGCGCCAGGCGGCCACCGCGTCGCAGGCCCCGCCCGAGACGACGGCAGGCGGAAGACCCCGCACCGGCCGTCCGCGCTGGTCGAGAAGGCCGGTCTGGCGCGCCAGCGCCTCACCGTCCTTGACCACGCGCACGATGTAACGGCTGCCCTTACGAAGCCCGCTCGCCTGGATGAGAGCCACCTCTGCCTCGTGACCGAAGACGTCGGCGATGTCTCGCTTCAGTCTCCTGGCGGCCAGACCGGTGTCGAGCTCAGCCTCGACCACGATCCTGCCGGCCACGATGTGGATCCCCCCAGCGAACCTCAACGTCGAGGCAACCTCTGCCTTGCGGCAGCATGTCTTGGTGATCTGAGTGGAGGCCAGCTCGGCCTTCACCTGTCCCGTCATCGCCATGGCGAGAGTCTTTCATTGATGTCAACGACCCTCGAATCGGTTCCACGTCAGATCACTCAGTCTGGGGCAGTGCGAGGACGATTCTGCCGATTCGACGACAGGCGTTCGCCCCGTCCTCTAGTTTCCACGTCGTGCCACACGCGAAACCGGTCTCCAGCGACGACTCCCGGCCTTTCGCGATGCTGGTCATCCTCACCATCTGCTGCAGCCCCAGTCCGTTCGGCACCTTCACCTCAGCGTTGGCGACGTCCGACGGAGACTGGTCGAACTGGGCCTACACCGGGATCCAAGCGTTTCTGCTCGGCCTCTGCGTGTGGGGGATCATCAGACACGTACGTTGGCCAACAGGGTCCGCC
This sequence comes from Nocardioides sp. NPDC059952, assembly GCF_042730435.1. NCBI lineage: Bacteria > Bacillati > Actinomycetota > Actinomycetes > Propionibacteriales > Nocardioidaceae > Nocardioides > Nocardioides sp. NPDC059952. The sequence goes on from NZ_JBHWLY010000025.1 coordinate 15,027, forward strand.
AGCTCGTGGGACGCGGGCGCGTATGCCGTTCTCGCCATCCTGAATCTGGGCCTTGGAGTCGTGACCTTCCAGGACGGGGCGCCGCCCATGGAGACGCGGCTCGGTACACCGGACTGGGGATACCGACTGGACGCAGGCACGGTCTGCGCCTTCGGTACGACCCTACTGATCCTCGGCATCCGGGAAGTGGTTCGTCTGCGCCGCCAGTCCGATCCAGAGCCCGGGGAAGGACACGATCACGCCGAGCCGCAGTCGACCTGACCCCGCCCGCTCAGGGTGACACCCTCCGGCTCGCACCGGCTGCACTCAGCCCGCCCCGATTACCCTCGCGTAGGCCGCGGCGAGACGCTCCGGGTCGTGACGAGGGGTCCCGTCGTCGACAGCTACGTCCGCGACCTCGACTCGCGCACCGCTCTTCTCGGCCACCCGCGACAGCTCGTCGAGCCCGTCGAGGGAGGAGTCGACGAGGACGGTGTGGATGCGGAGGTCAGGAGCATGGTCGAGGAGGACCGAGAGGTGCTCGGCGGGGCCGAAGCCGGTCGTCTCCCCCGGCTGCTCACCGAGGTTGAGCACGACGACGATCTTCGCGGAGGTGGCGGCCAGGGCCTCGCGCAGCGCGCGGACCATCAGGTGCGGTAGCACCGAGGTGAACCAGGAGCCGGGCCCGAGGAAGACCCACTCCGCCTCCTGGATCGCCTTGACCGCGTCGGGGGCGGCGGGAGGGTTGTCCGGGATCAGCCGGATCGATTCGATGATCCCATCGGTGCTGGCGACCTCGACCTGGCCCTGCACCGAGGTGAGGGCGGCCGGTGAGCCGGGCACCAGGCCGCGTACGTCGGCGACGATGTCCATCGGCACCAGTGCCATCGGCAGGACGCGGCCCTTGGCACCCAGCAGCCGGCCGACCCAGTCGAGGGCCTCGACGTGGTCACCGAGCTGCTCCCACAGCCCCACGATCAGCAGGTTGCCGAGGTTGTGGCCACGCATCTCGCCCTCGCCGGCGAAGCGGTGCTGCAGCACCTTCGCCCAGGTGTCGTCCCAGCGGTCCGCGCCGCACAGCGCGGCGAGCGCCATCCGCAGGTCGCCCGGCGGGAGCACGCCGAACTCGCGCCGCAGCCGGCCGCTCGAGCCGCCGTTGTCGGCGACCGTGACGATCGCGGTGAGCTGGTCGACGGTCAGGTCGTCGACGAGCAGCCGCAGCGCGCTCAGCGACGCATGCAGTCCGTGCCCTCCCCCCAGGGCGACGACGGCCTGGGCATCTGCCCCGGGTCGGTCGGCCCCGGCCACTCTCACTCCCGCCCGAGGTCTCGGTGGATCGCCTTCGCATCCAGGCCCGCATCTCGCAGCCGCCTGGAGATCTCCTCCGCCATCGCCACGCTGCGGTGCTTGCCACCCGTGCACCCGATCGCCACGCGCATGAACCTCTTTCCTTCGTGGAGGTAGCCCTTGGTCACTCCGATGAGCACCGGAACATACCCGCTCAGGAACTCCTCCGCACCAGGGCGCGAGTAGACGTAGGCGGCGACGTCGGGGTTGTCGCGTCCGTTGCCGTCCTTGAGCTCAGGCACCCAGTGCGGGTTGGGCAGGAAACGCATGTCGGCCATGAAGTCGGCGTCGACCGGGATGCCGTACTTGAACCCGAAGCTCACCACCGACACCTTCAGCGTGGTCCGCTCCGGGGTGCCGAACGCCTCCGCGATCCGCGCGGTGAGCTGGTGCACGTTGAGCTGGGTCGTGTCGATGACCAGGTCGGCGGCGCCACGCAGGTTGGCCAGCACGACCCGCTCCCGCTCGAGCGCGTCCAGCAGCCGCTCGTTGCCCCGCTGCATCGGGTGCGGACGCCGAGCGGCCTCCTGCCGGCGGACCAGGGTGTCGTCGGCGGCGTCGAGGAAGACCAGGGTCGTACGCCGCCCGGTGGCTCCCTTCGCCACGATCTCCTCGAGCTCGGCGAAGAAGGACCCGGAACGTACGTCGGTCACGACCGCCACCGGCTGCTCCGGGCCCCGGGCCGCGTCGACCCGCTCGACCACCTGCGGGAGCAGGCTCGGCGGCAGGTTGTCGACGACGTAGTAGCCGAGATCCTCCAGCTCCTTGGCGGCGGTGCTCCGCCCGGCACCGGTCATGCCGGTGATGACGACGACCTCCCCCTTGTGCATGACCTACTCCTCGATGATCTCGCCGGTGGTGACGTTGATGGCGCTAACCTTGCCATTCTTCGCCGTCTGCTCCACAGCGGTCTTGATCGCTGTCGCGGTCGCGGGGCCGATGCCGGGCACCTGGGCGATCTCCTCGACGGTCGCCGCCCGGAGCTTCTTGAGCGAGCCGAAGTGCTTCATCAGCGTCTTGCGGCGCACCTCGCCGAGACCGGGTACGTCATCGAGCAGGCTCTCCACCATCGACTTGCTGCGTCGTCCGCGGTGGTGGGTGATCGCGAACCGGTGCGCCTCGTCGCGGACCCGCTGCAGCAGGTAGAGGCCCTCCGAGCTGCGCGGAAGGATGACCGGGTCCTCCTCCTCGGGCACCCAGACCTCCTCCAGCCGCTTGGCCAGGCCGACGACCGGGATGTCATTGATCCCGAGCTCGACCAGAGCACGCTGAGCCGCGGCCACCTGGGGCGCACCGCCGTCGACGACGACCAGCCCGGGGGCATAGGCGAACTTGCGCGGCCGACCGGTCTCCGGGTCGACCAGCATCGGCCCGTTGGCCCCTTCGACCTCGGTCGACACGATCGACGTGGACTGCTCGTCGAGCAGCCGCTTGAACCGCCGAGTGATCACCTCGTGCATCGCCTTGACGTCGTCGGAGCCGTCCTGGCCCTTGATGATGAAGCGGCGATACTCCGACTTGCGGGCCAGCCCGTCCTCGAAGACCACCATGCTGGCCACGATCTCGGTGCCCTGCAGGTGGGAGATGTCGTAGCACTCGATCCGCAGCGGCACCTCGTCGAGCTCGAGCGCCTCCTGGATCTCCTCCAGCGCCCGGTTGCGGGTGGTCAGGTCACTGGCGCGCTTGGTCTTGTGGAGCGCGAGGGCCTGCTTGGCGTTGTTCTCCACAGTCTCCTGGAGCGTCTTCTTGTCGCCCCGCTGCGGGACCCGGATCCGGACCTTCGCCCTGCGCACGTCGGAGAGGAGCTCCTCGAAGGTCTCGTGCTCCGGCGGCAGCGCGGGGACCAGGATCTCGCGCGGGATGGCCTCGGCGTCTTCGCCGGCGTAGAGCTGGAGCAGGAAGTGCTCGACCAGGCCGGCGGTGTCGGCCTCGTCCATCCGGTCAGCGACCCAGCCGCGCTGGCCCTTGATGCGGCCGCCGCGTACGTAGAAGATCTGGACGCCGACCTCGAGCGGGTCCTCGGCCAGGGCGATCACGTCGGCGTCCGCGCCGTCGCCGAGCACCACGGCCTGCTTCTCCAGGGCACGCTGCATCGCGGCGAGGTCGTCACGCAGCCGCGCGGCCTTCTCGAAGTCGAGAGCCTCGGAGGCGGCGTACATCTCCTTCTCGATCCGCTTGGTGAAGGTCGAGGTGTGACCGGCCATGAAGTCGCAGAAGTCGTCGACGATCTCGCGGTGCTCCTCGGCGGAGATGTTGCCGACGCAGGGCGCGGTGCACTTGTCGATGTAACCGAGCAGGCAGGGGCGGCCGATCTGCTGGGAGCGTTTGAAGACGCCGTTGGAGCAGCTCCGCATGGGGAAGACGCGCAGCAGGATGTCGACGGTCTCGCGGATCGCCCAGGCGTGGCCGTAGGGGCCGAAGTAGCGGGTGCCCTTGCGCTTGGCGCCGCGGCCGACCATGACCCGCGGGAAGTCCTCGGAGACGGTGACCGCGAGCCACGGGTAGGACTTGTCGTCGCGGTACTTCACGTTGAACCGCGGGTCGAACTCCTTGATCCAGGTGTATTCGAGCTGGAGCGCCTCGATGTCGTTGTTGACCACGGTCCACTCGACACTGGCCGCGGTGGTGACCATGGTCGCCGTACGTGGGTGCAGCGACGGGATCGGCTGGAAGTAGTTCGCGAGCCGCTGACGCAGGTTGATCGCCTTGCCGACATAGATCACCCGCCCCTTGGGATCGCGGAACCGGTAGACCCCGGGCTGGGTGGGGATGTCTCCAGCTTTGGGGCGATAGCTCTGCGGATCAGGCACGTCCGCCAGCCTATCGGCGAGCGCCGACATCGATGACAGCGATCGCCCCAGGGTCACGCCCTGGGTCACGCCGTGGCGCTACCGGCATCTACTCGAGGTCGACAGGCTCGTCATTCGTGTACCCATCCCAGTTGTGGATGTCCTTCTGGTCGATGTCTACGTCGGGGCTGAACACCGTGAACCGCACCGTCTCAGCGTTCACGTCGTATGTAGTGATCTCGGCAATCATGTTGCGATACCGGATCCGAAGCGTCGATCCGTCGATGACCGGATCGAACTCTTTGAGCGCAACAGCCAAACTGCTTTTCGGATCAGGAGCTGCGGTGACGAAATTTCCAAGAACCTCGTAGCGGTAGCTCGCATAGTGGCTGGATACTCCCGGCGTGTCGACCCCTCGGTATCCGCCGGATGCATCGACGGAATCAAAGCCGATGCTCTGCTCGGTCAGCGCAACAATCTCGGCCGTCCACTCCTGCGTGTCATCGCGGTGCTGCTCTAGCGCTGCGTATGTCTCTTCATCCACGGAGCCGCATCCTCCAAGGATCATCATTGTCACGACGGCCAAGATTGCCGAAAGTAGTCTCGCCATTTCGTTTCGTCTCACTGCGGATGCTTCTCGGTGTCGGGAGTGGTCGGAGTACGGTCGGCTTCGGGATCCGTAGGCGTACGCCACCACGGGTCATGGACGTGGTCGGCTCGGGCAACTTCGCCATACTGGCCGTTGACGATGTGAGCGATGTTGGACAGGGACTCGGTGCCTTGGTCAAAGTACTTGGTGTGATCGCCGATGATGCCGGTCTCGCCGCGCGTAGTGCTCTCCGCCTGAAATCGGATCGCACCGAAGTCGTCTTCGGCCGGGTTGCGCCCCATGCCGATATCACCGGTCGGCAGCAGACCCCCGAGTGGTCCGGCGAGGCCCCCACCGAGGATCGGTCCCGGGCTTACTCGGCCCTGGTCCCCGAGATCTGCCACTGGGTCCTCGCTGTTGGCACCGACCCAGACATGACCGTCCCCGACGCCGAAATCGCCGGCGGTCGACGCGTTGTCGCCAGCGCCGGGGCTGCCGGCAAGGACCACGTCGTCGACATCCGGGGAATGGTCGGTCATTGCGTGTGACAGCGTGGTGGACCCGTAACTGTGTCCGATTGCGGTGAGATGGAAGTCGTCATCGCGCATCGCGTTCAAACCGTTGAATGTGTCCGCGAGACGCCTCCCACCTTCCTTCGCCATGTCTTCGCGCGAAACGCCTGGAGAGTCGCCGTCATCCGGTGCGTCATAGCCCATCCAGAACATCGAGGCGTTGCTGTTGCCGCCTTCGAAGGAGGTTGCCTGCTGGACGTTCACGGCATCCTCAGCAAGGTTCGGGGCTGAACCGCCATCGTTGGTCAGGCCCGGCGTGATCGTCGAGACGTTCTTCGCCGTGTCGAGGTCGCCTACCGCCATCGCGACCGCACCATCACCGTCGAAGGCCGCTGGGTCGTAAGCATAGATCTGCGCCACGTAGGGCTCGTTGGAAGCAGGGTCGATCGTACCGTTGATGTACTTGCGCGCATCGTCGGCAGCGACCGCGTTTTCGAACGCCGCCTGTTCCTCGTCGGTCCGGACACCAGCAGGGATTTGGCCGAATTCCACGAGGTCTCGGTCGAGCGAGATCGTGTTCGCCTCATGGCGGGCGGCGGCGGGGATGCCGTCGGTATTACCGACGATCTCGGGGTAGGCAGCGGTCATGGCCTCGCGCTGCTCTTCGGTCAGGCCGTCCCACCACGACTTGATCGCCTTGGGGTCCTTGTCCGGCGGCATGGATGCCTTGGCCGCATCTGCTGGGTCCGCGGCACCTGCGTACTTGCTGTTGACCTGATCCTCGGTCATCAGCCGCCGCAACACAGCGGCCGCCTTCTCCTCGCTGGCGGTGAGGTCTTCGGCCCACCTGCCCTTGTCGTGCTCATAGGTCTGCACCCTGTTCGTGCAGCGCTCGCACTCGAGCTGAAGCTCGCGCAGCTCGGCCTCATCGGTCGGCATCGGACTTGTTCGAGCAGTGACGCGATCGATGTCCCGAACGAGTTGCGCGCGGTCGGCGGCGAGGTCGCCGTGACGCTGTTTGAGCGAGACCAGGTCATCGCCATGAGTCATGAGCGCGACGGCGGCCTCACGCAGCGCCAACGAGCAGGCATCGGCGTGCTCGCCGATAGGACCCAGACCTTCCATGTACGCCACCGAGGACACCCCGTCGCGAAGGCCAGAGTCCTTGGCCCCATGAGCAACGAACGAGCCGTGGTCGTCGAAGATCGACGAGGCGGTACGCAGCTTGTTGCCCTCCGCCTCGACCTTCGCGGCGTCGGCTTTGAAATCTGGCACCTCACCAGGCGTCGGCGGGAGCAGGATCGTGATCGTCATCGAAGCTCCTCGATCCTTCGGCCCTGCATGTCGGCGCGGGGACCGACCCCGAGGTCCTGGGTCTGGATCTCGTTGCCGGCTGAGCGGAGTCCGTCAGCTTGGCCCTCGGCGGTACGCGCGGCGTCCTTGGCCAGATTGGTCCAGGACTCCCCGAACCGGGCGACGACCCCGGCCAATGCTGGCGTGCATCCGCCCCCGGTGACATCGCTGATCTCGTCGGCGGCAGATATGAGGTTGAGATTCTCCGTGTCCCAAGCGGTCGCCGTCTTCTGCACCTTCTCCGGATCGACATGGATGCTCAAGAGCCCACCTGGACCAGATCTCGCGCCGCGATGGCGCGTCCTGAGACCGTGATCGACAGGTGGCCGTGTCGCGACGACCAGAACCCGACGATGTCGGCATCACCGCTGCGCGCCGTCCAACGGTGAAACGCCTTGACCTCGAGGCGCGACTCCCAGCGAGCCTCGGCGAACGCCTGCCTCAGTCGCTCCAATGTGGCTGCCCCGTCAGGCAGATCGGCCGACACCTCGGCTCGGCGACGTACATCATTGTGTGACACCGGTTCCCATCGCGGTTCCGCGACCACAGCCCCCGGGATACGGGGAACGATGGCCGCGACCGCGGCATCCACCACCTCCACCGACGCGGCGACATCCTCGGCACTAGCGCGCCGCGCCGGTGGTTCCACTGGTGGCAGGATCACCAGGTCGATGTCAGGACGCCGTCGACGCACCTCATTGAAGAACGGCTCCTCCACGACGCAACCTCCCGAGATTCGGCCTGAAGGCCTCGATCCTAACCGAGCAGCTCCACCTCCGAGAGGTTGATCTGCTCGTCGGCCGAGCCGGTGAACTCGATCCGGATGCGGCTGAACTTCGACGCCGACTCGAGCTTGAACGGCCGGGTGGCCTGCTGCCAGTCGAACTTCTCACCCGAGCGCCGGTCGAGGACCTTCCAGTCGGTGCCGTCGTTGGAGCCCTTGACGACCCAGCCGCTCGGCGAGCCACCTTCGGCGCCGTTGGTGAGGGTGTAGAAGGACACCGGCACCTTGGTCCCCGAGAACTGGTACTCCACCCACCCGTCACCGGCCACGGTCGTCTGCGTCCCGGAGTCGTTGTCGACCAGCGTCTCGCCGTCGCTGCCGCTGGCCGACACGATGCCCTTGCCGGCACCGGACTTGTCGGCGAGAGGCGTGGCCGGCTCCGAGCCGGTGGTCAGCGACGGCGGGACGGCGCTGGGCGAGGTGCCCCAGCGGGACGGCTTCGAGCCCATGTCGAACTCGATGGTGCCGCCGTCGACGAGCTCCTGGTGGGCGACGTACGTCTTGTCCCACCTCTTGCCGTCGATCTTGACGCCCTGGACGTAGATGTTCCTGTTGCTGTTCTTCGGTGCCTTGATCACCAGGTCCTTGCCACCCTCGAGGTGGAGGGTGGCTTTGGTGAACTGCGGCGAGCCGAGCACGAGGTTCTCGCTGCCCATCTGGAGCGGGTAGAGGCCCAGGGAGGCGAAGAGGTACCACGCCGAGGTCTCGCCGTTGTCCTCGTCACCGGCGTAGCCCTGCCCGATCTCGGAGCCGGTGTACATCCGGCGCAGCGTCTCGCGGGCGACCTCCTGCGTCTTCCAGGGTTGGCCGGTGTAGCTGTACATCCACGGGATGTGGTGGCTGACCTGGTTGGAGAAGCCCCACTGCCCCATGCGTACGTCGCGGGCCTCACGGATCTCGTGGATGATGCCGCCGTAGGAGCCCGGGTACTCCCCCGTCTCCGGCGTGGAGAAGAAGGTGTCCAGCTTCTTCGCGAGCCCGCCGCGACCGCCGTAGAGGTTGGCCAGGCCCTGGCCGTCCTGCGGGGTGTGGAACGCGAAGTTCCATCCGTTGGTCTCGGTGTAGTCGTGGTCGCTGCCCCACACCAGCGGGTTGTAGTCCGCCGGCGACTTCTTGAAGGTGCCGTCGGCGTTGCGGCCCTGGAAGAAGCCCACCTTGGTGTCGAAGGTGTTGACGTAGTTGCGGGCCCGGCTGAGGAAGTACTCCGACTCCTCTCGCAGCCGCTTCCGCTCGGCGGCGGAGATCCCGTCGCGCCGGGCGAGCTTCGCGGCCATGTTTCCGACGCCGTAGTCGTTGATGTAGCCCTCGAGCCCCCAGGAGACGCCCTCGCTCACGGCCGCCGGGGTGTAGCCGAGGAACACCGAGGTCTGCATGCCCTTGCGGCCGACGTTGGAGTTGGTCGCGGAGCCCGGAGGCCGGACGGTGGCGTTCTTCACCGCGGCCGCATAGGCGGCCTCGGCGTCGATCCCCTTCACCCCCTTGACGTAGGCGTCGGCGAAGGAGACGTCCGAGCTGGTGCCGGTCATCAGGTTGGCGTAGCCCGGCGAGGACCAGCGCGAGATCCAGCCGTTGTCCTTGTACTGCTGCACGAAGCCGTTGACCATCTCGGCCGCCTGGCTCGGCTCCAGGAGCGAGTAGGCCGCCCAGGTGGTGCGGTAGGTGTCCCAGAAGCCGTTGTTCACATAGACCTTGCCGTCCACGATGTCGGCTCCGGTATGGGTAGGCGTGGTGCCAGGCGGGTTGGTGTCACCGGAGGTCGACTGGACGGCGTGCTTCCAGACCGGCTCGTCGGCGGTGCCGGTGTTCTCGTGGCCCGAGTTGGGGTAGAGGAAGAGCCGGGCGAGGTTGGAGTAGACGGTCGTCTTCTGGTCCTTGGTCGCGCCCTGGATGTCGAGGACGTCGAGCTTGTCCTGCCACAGCGCCTTGGCGTCGTCCTTGACCGTCTCGAAGTCGTCGTCGGCGATCTCGAGCTCCAGGTTCTTCCGGGCCTGGTCGACGCCGATCAGGCTGGTGGCGATGCGCATCGTCACCGTCCTGTCCGCACCGGCGTCGAACTCGAGGTGACCCTGTACGTTCGGGCGCTCGCCGGTGGCGTACTTGCCGCCGCCGGTGACGGGCTGGTCGAAGGTCGCGTAGACGTACATCCGGGTGGCGCCGTTCGACAGACCGCTGCGGGTGTCGGTGAAGCCCTGCAGGGTCCCGGCCGCCGGGTCGAGCGTCAGCCCGCCGTCGTTGTTGACGTTGTCGAACACCAGTTTCGCGGAGTCGCCGGGGTAGGTGAACCGGAACATCGCCGCGTGGTCGGTCGGTGCGATCTCGGCTCGCTGGCCGTTGTCGAAGTCGACCTTGTAGTAGTAGGGCCGCGCGGTCTCGTTGGCGTGCTCGAAGGTGAGCCTGCGCGCGTTGCGGCCCGGGTCGGGGGTGCCCTCGGCGGCCGACGGCATCACCTGGAACGTCTGCCGGTCGCCCATCCACGGGCTGGTCTCGTGGCTCAGCGTCAGCGCCTGCAGGCTGGTCCGGTTCTGCGCGTCGTTGTCCTGGTGGTAGCGGTAGAACCACGACAGCGAGCCCGCGTTGGTCATCGGCGCCCAGAAGTTGAAGCCGTGCGGGACCGCTGTCGCCGGGATGTTGTTGCCTCGCGAGAAGCTGCCGCTCGACTGGGTGCCGCGGGTGGTGACGGCGTAGTCGACGCGGCTGGTCACCTGCGGTTCATCCGGGGAGGCGGTGATCGCGATGTCGTCGTACCAGCCACGGAACTTCGTCGGGCCGCTCGGGGCATCGACGGCGACCAGGATCCGGTCGATCGTCTTTCCGGCCGCGACCTCGCCGATGACGGAGGTCTTCTTGTTCCACTGGTTGGTGTAGAGCGACTTCGACTCGCCCTGGCCCTCCGGGGACAGTACGTAGCCCTGCGCGTCGAGGGCGCCCAGCTCCGAGAGCAGGGTGCCGTCGGTGAAGGCCAGGTCCACGGCCGTGTAGGTGCTCGGGTAGCTCAGATCACCCTCGATGAACTCCGGGAAGACCAGGTAGGACAGCTCGGTCTGCTTTCCGACCGGGATGTCCACGTCGAAGACCCGGTTGTAGGAATGACCCTTGTCCGCGGTGATCTTGCCGGCGTACTCGAAGGCGTGCACGCCGGTGAAGCCGACCTTCGACTTCGCCGCGTACGCCGAGGCGGGGCCGTCGTCGGGGTGGCTGGTCATGTTCTTCAGCGGCGGCGGGGGCTCGGAGCCGTCGGAGAGCTGCCACTCGGCGAGCTGGATGAGGCCGCCGCTCTGGTTGGCGGAGATGTCGATGCGGTAGTAGGAGTACGCCTGCGGCGACGCGATCTCGAACTCTCGCGTCTGGAAGCGCTCGTCCCAGGACTGGCCGGTACGGGTGTCGACGGTGGTCCAGGCCTGACCGTCGATGGAGCCCTGGACCACCCAGTCCTTGGGGTCGCGCTCGGCGGCGTCGTTGGCCGAGGTCAGGGCGTACTTCACGACGCTGACGGGCTGGTCGAGCTCGATCTGCACCCAGCCGGTGGTCGCGAAGGTGAGCCACTTGGTGTTGATGTCGCCGTCGACGAGCTCGGCGGCCCCCTCGCCCGAGCCGGTGTTCTCTCCGCTGGCGGTGACGCCGGTGATGTGCTCGGAGATGTCGCCGGGGATGCCGAAGGGGTCGGGTCCGGTGACGCCCGCGGTGCGGGGGTCACCGTCGTCATCGGTGTCGACGAGGTCGGCCCAGGTGGGCTGCGGATCGTCCTCCTCGAACGAGGTCGCCCAGTCACCGCCCTCGGCGGCCCGCTGGGGGTCGGCGGTGTCGCTCTTCGGAGCCGAGGGCTCAGGTGCCTCCGGCGTCGCGAGCGCGGGTGCGGTGCCGCTCATCGCGACCATCAGCGCCGCCGTCGCGGCGATCATCGCGGCCAGGCGGGCCCGGCCTCTCGTTCTGCGTGGTACGTCCCAACGATGCATCGGTGTGATCTCCTTCACATGGGGGCCATCCCAGATGGAACCGTGAGATGACAACGTTGTCAACGACGTTTGGGAAGGATTTACGCGCACACGCCGTGGAATCCCGGCTCTCTGTGCCGACACACGGAAAGAATCGAGACATCGTTGTCGCGCTCGGATCGACGTCTACGCTGAGCACGTGGCATCACCCCCGTCCGAGCAGACCCGCCAGCAGCGCCGACCGACCATGAAGGACGTCGCGGCCGCGGCCGGGGTGAGCCTGAAGACCGTCTCGCGGGTGGTCAACGGCGAGTCGAACGTCAACGACGACCTGCGCGCGGCCGTGCTCGAGTCGATCGCCGAGCTCGGGTTCCGTCGCAACGCCAGCGCCCGCGATCTCCGGCAGGGACGGTCAGGCACTGTCGGGCTGCTGCTCGAGGATGTCGCCGACCCGTTCTACTCGATCCTGTCCCGCGCGGTCGAGGAGGTGGCCCGGGAGCACGGCACGATGGTCTTCGCCGGCTCCTCGGCCGAGGACGCCGACCGGGAGCGCGAGCTCGCCCTCGCCTTCTGCGAGCGGCGCGTCGACGGACTGATCGTCGTGCCGGCCGGCACCAGCCACTCCTACCTCCTCCCCGAGATGCGGGCCGGCATCCCGGTCGTGTTCGTCGACCGCCCGCCCGGCGACATCGAGGCCGACATGATCCTCACCGACAACCGCGGTGGCAGCCGGCGCGGCGTGGAGCATCTGCTCTCCCACGGACATCGCCGCATCGGCTTCATCGGCGACGCACCCGAGATCTATACCGCCGGTGAGCGGCTCCGCGGCTACCGCGAGGCGCTGGCGTCCGCCGGGATCGAGTTCGCCGAGGAGCTCGTCACCCAGGCACCGCCCTCGCCCGCCTCGACCGCCGACGCGCTGGACCAGCTCCTCACCGGGCCCTCGCCGGCGACCGCGCTGCTGTGCGGCAACAGCCGCACCACCGTCAGCGTCCTGCGCGAGCTGGCCCGGCGCTCCACCCGACTGGCCCTGGTCGGGTTCGACGACGTCGAGCTCGGTGATCTTCTCCAGCCAGGGCTCACCGTCGTCGCACAGGACCCAGGTGCCATGGGCGCGGCCGCCGCGCGACTCCTCTTCCAGCGTATCGCCGGCGACACCGCAGGACCGCCCCAGACGGTCACCATCGGTGCTCGGCTGATCCCCCGGGGCTCCGGGGAGCTCCCGGCTCCCTGAGTCTGGGGAAATCGGCCACGCGAGGCCGGGTTTTAAAGTCTAGTGGTCTAGTATGGTTATGTGCCTTGTCGTGACCGCTACGGATACGCGCTGACCACCAGTGACGAAGCTGCCCTGGCCTACTCCCAGGGGCTGCTCGACGTGCTCCGTCTACGGGACGGCGCCCTCGCCTCCTTCGCGGCCTCGATCGTCCTCGACCCGACGTTCGCGCTCGGACACGCCGCACTGGCGCTGCTCGGCCACGAGATGTGCGCGCCCGTCGACGTCGGCGCTCGCCTGAAGCAGGCTCGGCTGCACGCCCGACGGGCGACCGAGCGCGAGCGCAGCCACGTCCACGCGGTCGATGCCCACATCGGCGGCAACCCGCGGCCGCTGATCGACCACCTTGCGGCCTTCCCGCGAGACGCTCTGCTGCTCTCGACCGCGGTGCCGACCATCGCCTTCGCCGGGGCCACCGAGGTGCCCGAGGAGGCGTGGGCGATCGTCGAACGCGCCAGGCCCGCCTACGGCACCGACTGGTGGTTCGCCGGCCTGCTCGCTTTCGTACGCCAGGAGCAGCGCCGCTTCGACGACGCGATGTCGCTCTCCTGTGCGTCGCTCGCGGTGGAGCCCGGCGCCGGTCACTCCGCCCACGCCCGTGCACACGCCCACTACGAGACCGGCGACCACGAGGCCGGACTCACCTGGATGTCCTCATGGGTGCTCGGCGACGGCGCCCAGATCGACTCGCTCTCCCACTTCTCCTGGCACGCCGCGCTGCACGAGCTGTCCCTCGGCGACCTGGAAGCCGTACGCCGCCGCTATGAGACCCAGCTCCAGCCCGGGCACGCGCTGGGCTGCCGGGCGCTGGTCGACTCCGGCTCGCTGCTCTTCCGGTGGGCGCTCACACCGGGCGCCCGCGACGTGCCCGACATCGCCGAGGTCGTACGCGTCACCGGTCGCGAGACGATGATCCGCCCCGCCACGCCGTTCCTGGCCATGCACACCGCGGTCACTCACCTCGCCACCGGCGACGCCGGTGCGCTCGACGAGCTGAGGTCATGGGCCGCCGGACACGTACATCCGACCATGGCCACCGTCGTCTCCCCGCTCGCCGAAGCGCTCGGGCTGATGGCCCGCGACGAGAACTCGGCCGCCGCCGAGCGGCTCGCGGCGCTCGCGCCCTCGATCCGTCGCCTCGGCGGCTCCGACGCACAGCGCGAGATCATCGAGGAGGCACGCATCGCCGCCCTGCTCCGCGCCGACCGCTGGGACGAGGCCCGGGTGCTGCTCGACGCCCGCCTCGACCGCCGTCGCTCCCCGCGCGACGAGCTGTGGCGGACTCAGGCCCTCGCGCGCGCCTGAGCCTCCCGAGGAGCCTCGGCCGACCGGAGCGACGTCTCGGCTCGCGCGGGCGACCTCTCAGCTGGGGACGATCTCTCCGTCGGTCACCTCGAAGGCGACCTCCTCCAGCGGACTCGTCGCCGGGCCCTGGGTCACCGAGCCGTCCTCGATCGAGAACCGGCTGCCGTGGCACGGGCAGTCGATGGTGCCGCCGGCGACCTTCGTGACCGGGCAGCTGCGGTGGGTGCAGATCGCGGAGAAGACCTTGAACGTGCCCTCGGTCGGCTGGGTGGCCACCAGGTTGCGGTCGGCGACGATCACTCCGCCGCCGACCGGGACCTCGCTCGTCGCGACGAGCGGGCCGTCACCCGTCGACCCGGAGTCGCCGCCACCGGTCCCGCCGGAGTCGCTGCCGCCGCACGCTGCGAGGAGCGGGACACCGACGACCGTGACCGCGGCCCCGCCTACGACCTTCCGGCGGGTGATTCGAGATTCACTCATGACGCCCAGAATAGGCACGCCGACCTCGCACGTCGCCCGCCGAGCGCAAACCTTCAGGCAAATCTCGATCTCGGGTCAGGAGGCGCTGACCTTCTTCCGCGTCGCCGGCTTCTTGGCCGCCGTCTTCTTGGCCGGCTCCGCCTTCGCCTTCACCGGCTTGTCCGGCGGCTGCTCGGCGGCCTTGCCGTCGAGCAACGGGGCGAGGAAGCCACCGGTGTGGCTGCCGGGAGTCACAGCGACTGTCTCGGGGGTGCCCTCTGCGATCACGGTGCCACCGCGGTTGCCGCCCTCCGGACCCATGTCGATGATCCAGTCGGCGGTCTTGATCACGTCGAGGTTGTGCTCGATGACCAGCACCGTGTTGCCCTTGTCGACCAGCGAGGAGAGTACCCCGATGAGCTTGCGGATGTCCTCGAAGTGGAGGCCGGTGGTGGGCTCGTCGAGGACGTAGAGCGTCTTGCCGGTCGAGCGCTTCTGCAGCTCGGCGGAGAGCTTGACGCGCTGCGCCTCACCACCGGACAGGGTGGTCGCGGGCTGCCCCAGCCGCACGTACCCCAGGCCGACCTCGACCAGCGTCTTCATGTGGCGCGCGATCGCGGGCACCGCGGCGAAGAACTCCACCGCCTCCTCGATCGGCATGTCGAGCACCTCGGCGATCGACTTGCCCTTGTAGTGCACCTCGAGCGTCTCGCGGTTGTAGCGCGCACCGTGGCAGACCTCGCAGGGCACGTAGACGTCGGGCAGGAAGTTCATCTCGATCTTGATCGTGCCGTCGCCGGAGCAGGCCTCGCAGCGGCCGCCCTTGACGTTGAACGAGAACCGGCCCTGCAGGTAGCCGCGCATCTTGGCCTCCGGGGTGGAGGCGAAGAGCTTGCGGATGTGGTCGAAGACGCCGGTGTAGGTGGCCGGGTTGGACCGCGGTGTGCGCCCGATCGGGGACTGGTCGACGTGGATCACCTTGTCGACGTTGTCCAGGCCGGAGATCTTGGTGTGCCGGCCCGGAACGGTGCGGGCGCGGTAGAACTCCTTGGCCAGGGCGGTGTAGAGGATGTCGTTGACGAGCGTCGACTTGCCCGAGCCGGAGACGCCGGTGACCGCGAGGAAGAGCCCCAGCGGGAAGGTGACGTCGATGTCCTTGAGGTTGTTCTCCTTGGCACCGTGGACGGTCAGCTCGCGCCCGGCGGTGCGTGGGCGGCGTACGGCAGGGACGGCGATCTCGCGGCGGCCGGCCAGATACTGCCCGGTCACCGACTGCTCGTTGGCGAGCAGCTCGGAGACCGTGCCGGAGTGGATCACCTGACCGCCGTGCTCACCGGCCCCGGGGCCGATGTCGACGACCCAGTCGGCGACCTTGATGGTGTCCTCGTCGTGCTCGACGACGATCAGGGTGTTGCCGAGCCGCTTGAGCCGCTCGAGGGTCTCGATCAGCCGGTGGTTGTCGCGCTGGTGGAGGCCGATGGAGGGCTCGTCCAGCACGTAGAGCACGCCGACCAGACCGGACCCGATCTGGGTCGCCAGCCGGATCCGCTGAGCCTCACCGCCGGAGAGCGAGCCCGAGGGCCGCTCCAGGGAGAGGTAGTCCAACCCCACGTCGAGCAGGAAGCGCAGCCGCGCCTGGATCTCCTTGAGCACCTGCTCGGCGATCTGCCGCTCCCGGCCGCTGAGCTCGACCTGGTCGAGCCACTCGGCGGCCTCGTTGATCGGCAGCGCACACAGCTCGGCGATGTTGAGACCGCCCTCACTCCGCTCCCCCAGCGTCACCGAGGTCGAGACCGGCTTGAGCCGGGTGCCCTTGCAGGTCGGGCACGGCACCTGGCGCATGTAGCCCTCGAAGCGCTCCCGGGTGGTGTCGGACTCGGCCTCCTTGTGGCGTCGCTCCACCCACCGGCGTACGCCCTCGAACTCGGCGTCGTAGGAGCGGCGCCGGCCGTAGCGGTTGACCGAGACCACGTGCACCTTGCGTCCGTGACCGTCGAGGATCGCCTTCTGACCGGCGGTCGGGATCGCGTCCCACGGGGTGTCGAGGTCGAAGCCGAGCTCACCGCCGAGAGCCTCCAGGAGGCGCAGGAAGTATTCGGCGACGTGGGCCTGGGACCAGGGCTGCAGCGCGCCCTCGGCGAGCGTGGCTGCCGGGTTGGGGACGACCAGCTCCGGGTCGACCTCCATCCGGGTGCCGAGGCCGGTGCAGGCCGGGCAGGCACCGAAGGGCGAGTTGAACGAGAACGACCGCGGCTCGAGCTCGTCGGTGTCGAGCAGGTGGTCGTTGGGGCACGACATCCGCTCGGAGAACTTCATCTGCTCGCCACTGTCGACGAAGTCGAAGACGACCAGGCCGCCAGCCAGCTCCAGCGCGGTCTCGACCGAGTCGGTCAGCCGTCGCTTGGAGGACTCCTTGACCGCGAGCCGGTCGATGACCACCTCGATGGTGTGCTTCTTCTGCTTCTCCAGCTTCGGCGGCGCGTCGAGCTGGTGGGTCTCGCCGTCGACGCGCACCCGGGAGTAGCCCTGCTGCTGCAGCTGGCTGAAGAGCTCGACGTACTCCCCCTTGCGGGCCCGGATCACCGGGCTCAGCACCTGGAAGCGGCGCCCCTCCTCCAGCGCGAGCACGTGGTCGACGATCTGCTGCGGCGTCTGCCGCTCGATCGGGGCGCCACAGGTCGGGCAGTGCGGCCGCCCTGCCCGGGCATAGAGCAGACGCAGGTAGTCGTAGACCTCGGTGATGGTGCCGACCGTCGAGCGCGGGTTCTTCGAGGTCGACTTCTGGTCGATCGACACCGCCGGGGAGAGCCCCTCGATGAAGTCGACGTCGGGCTTGTCCATCTGACCGAGGAACTGTCGGGCGTAGGCCGACAGCGACTCGACGTAGCGACGCTGGCCCTCCGCGAAGATGGTGTCGAACGCAAGGCTCGACTTGCCACTTCCGGACAGGCCGGTGAACACGATCATCGAGTCCCGAGGCAGGTCGAGGGAGACGTCTTTCAGGTTGTGCTCCCGGGCTCCCCGGATGATCAGCTGCTGCTCCGCCACGTTCTTTCCTCGTCCAGTGCTATCGCATCGCGCTACCGCGTCGAACAGATGTTCGCATCATACGACGCCGGGAAGACTCCCAGATGGCACCCTCTCACGGAGCACCGACATTTTACTTCTGACCGGGTCCGACGTGCTTGCATAGGCGTATGAGCGATGCCCCTACCACTTATACAGGCGCGGTGAAACCGGGCGGACCGGCCGACGTGCGCGAGCTCGGCCGGCTGACCGTCACGAAGGTCGCCGTCGACGCCCAGATGTCCAACAACTGCTACCTGCTGCGCTGCCGGTCCACCGGCGAGCAGCTCCTCATCGACGCCGCGGCCGAGCCCGAGACCCTGCTCCCCCTCATCGGTGACGAGCTGGCCACCGTCGTCACCACCCACCAGCACTGGGACCACCACCGAGCCCTGGCAGAGGTCGTCGCCGCGACCGGAGCCGCCACGCTCGCCGGAGAGCCCGATGCCGCCGCGATCACGGAGGCCACCGGCGTACCCGTCTCGCGCCCGCTCTCCCACGGAGACACCCTCACCGTCGGTGACTGCACCCTCGAGGTGATCGCGCTGCGCGGGCACACGCCCGGGTCGGTCGCCCTCGTCTACCGCGACCCCGAGGGCACGCCCCACCTGTGGACCGGCGACAGCCTCTTCCCTGGGGGTCCTGGAAGGACAATAGTTCCCGAGGACTTCACTTCCCTAATGGCCGACCTCGAAGCACGAGTCTTCGGCCCCCTGCCGGACGACACCTGGTTCTACCCGGGCCACGGCAACGACTCCACGCTCGGCGTCGAGCGCCCGAGCCTCGGTGAATGGCGTGCACGTGGGTGGTGAACGCCTGGACCCGCAAGGCAACGTTTTCTGCCCTCGACCGACGGCTACCTAGGGGGCGCTGGCGGCCTAGAAGCTTCGCTTCCGGTCCCGACGAGCCTTGGCCGCAGCCTTGTCGCGCTTCGCGAACTCGTCCTCCAGCGCCTGCACGCGGGCGGCAAGCCCTTCAGTGACATTCACGAGCTTCTTGATCGTGTCCACCAGCAGTTCGTCGTTGTTCATGCTGGGCAGGCTGCCAGCACACCCGCCGGGCCTGTGACCTACGCGGGCGTCCGTCCTTCACGTTAGGTACGCGCCCACCGGGACGTCAGAGGCAGGACTCGGCGGCGTCGGTGTTGTCGTTGGGGTAGCTGATCTCGTGGACTTCCTCCGCGTCGGGCCAGGTCGTGAACTCCTTGGCCATGGCGTCGACGGACATGATCGCGGAGGCGTCGGGTTCGAGGCTGTCGGTGATCCACACACCCGTGGCAGGTTCGCCGTCGTCGCCCTCGATGGTGAAGCTCATGGCGACGTAGTAGAGGTCGGAGGACTCCGACTGGACGGCCTGGGCCTCGACGGGTGTGATCTTCGCGCCGCTGGCGCTACCCGCGATGGCAGGAGCGATCTTGGTGGCGTCGAGGCAGTCAGCGGCGGGTTCGTCGTCGCCTCCGCAGGCGGCGAGGAGCGGAAGGGCGAGGAGGAGAATCACGGTGCCGAGTCGTGGGTTCATGAGCCTCACTTTGCCACCATCGAGCGAACGCATGAGCCCCGGCTCACCGCCACCCGGAGCTGAATTCCAATCTTCGAATGACCCCCTACCGCCCCAGGTTGCCGGGTGCGCTGGCGTCGTCGTGACCGAGAAAGCCGACGACCACCATCGGTCCGCCGAGGTGCCCAAGGAGCCTGCGGGCTCTTCTTCGGGGGTGACGTTGACGCACCCGGCGGGTCTATCGGCTCGACCTCGACTCCGGTACGGGCTCCCTGCCGAGGTCGCGCTGCCGTTCCCGTAGCCGCTTCTCGAAGTCGGTCAGCGACGTCGCCGGAGCCGGGGCTGGAGGGGTCCGGCGGCGGAGGAGTTCACGCAACTCCATCTGTCGTTCCCCGATGCGGATCACCCGGTCGACGGCTTGGACGTCACCCTTCCGGGCCTTCGACCAGAGCCCGACTCGCATCGCGTCGAGGCGGGCGATCTCCGACGTGACCTGGGCGACCTCCTCGTCGTCTACAGGATCGCTGTCGGCGTCCCCGGCAGCCGGAGCCCCACCCGGTCGTTTCCTGGCCGTGAGAGCGCGCTGTGCGGCCTTGAACGCACCGCCACGGTTGGCGTACCCCAGGACCTCCGCGATCCGGTCATAGCCCAGGCCAGCGAGGTGAAGTTCCAGTGCCCTCTCGGCACGGTCATCGGGGTCGAGGACGGTCATCTGGGGGCTCCTCTCGGGTCGTTTCGGGGGATCGACGGTTTCTTGGCGGGGGTCTCAGCCCTATGCCAAGGGGTGGCCGCCGGGGGTGGGGGCTGGGGGTCCTCCCCCTGGGGTGGCCGTGGTCGCCGCCGGTGAAGCGGCTGTGACCAGGTGGACGGGGTGGTGTGGGGCAGGTGGGTCTGTACGGGTGGAGCCTCCCGTTGTTCCCCCTTCGCTCCGGTCGGACCCCATGAGTTCAGCCGACTGGTGACGTTGACCCCACACTCCCGGGCGGCTACTCCTCGGCGGCGGCGAGCCAGGCGGCGACCGGGTCCCACGGCGTCCAGCCGGGGGCGGTGTCGACGGTGAACGCTCCTGTGGTGACGCCACCGGCGCACACGGCCTGCAACTGTTCGATCTCGGAGGGGTAGAACATGGCCCGTCTGGTCTGGCGGGTGTCCAACTGCACCGTGTACGGCCCGGCGGTCTGGGACTGGAACGCCCCGGTGCCGGTGTCGTTCCATCTCAGGATCGCGCCTCGCAGGATCGCCTTGGTCGCGGCCTGCTGTTCGGGGGTGAGGCTGTCCTCGTCGCCGAGGCAGGGGGCGACGAGGACGGCCATCGCGGTGGCGTCGGCGATCATCGCAGCGGCCTGGGCCTCGTCGATGTCGGCGAAGGGGGCCAGGTCGGCGGGGGTGATGAGCGCCATGAGGTGTCGGCCTAGGCAGGGGCAGCGACGGTGAAGGACCCGACCCGATCGGGGTGTACGACCTTCGCTCCGAACCGGAAGGTGCAGCGCAGCCCCATCCGGTCGGCGGCGAAGTAGGCGTGCTCGCTCCGGGCGATCTTGACGTCACCGACGGCGGAGACGATCGCGGCCTTGTCGACGATCAGCCCGGTCCCGGCGGGGACAGCGGAGGAGACGAGCACGGGCAGGTCCAACAGGACCCGCTGGGCGTCGTCGGCTCCGACTCCGAGGAGGGACTCGGCGCTGCCGGTGGCCCGCTTGATCTTCCGCAGGGAGGCCCAGGCGGTTGGGGAGACAACCATGTGGGTCGGGTTGCCTCCGGCTTCGGCGAGGGTCGCCTGGAGGTCGACGAGCGGGTCGAGGGTGTCGGCCACCGGGGTGGCGAGGGCCACGATCCCCTGGTTGAGGATCCCGGTCGGTGGGGTCTGGTCGATCACCCCGGGGTCGGGCTGCTGGATGTAGGCGAAGTTGGCGGCCTTGGTGACGGCTCGCTCCACGGAGTCGGCGAGGGCGTTGCTGGCACCGGGCTGGCCGAACAGTTCGTTGGAGGGGGCGAGGAGTTGGGCGATCTTCCCGGTCGCGATGACGGCCTCGGCGAGGTCGGGGACGGCCTCGGGGATCTCGTCTCCTTCGGGGACGAACCCGGCGTCGGCGTCGTCGACCCAGGCGACTCGGACCTTGGGGGCGTCGCCGTCGACGAACCCGGCGACGGTGGAGGTCTCTAGGACCAGCGCCTTGGGGATCGCGTCGGCGGCAGCGAAGGTGGCTTCATCGGGACGCCAGGCGGCGTCGGCTTCGGGGGTGGTGAGCGGCATGAGCCGGTCTCCCTTTCAGGGGGCGACGGCTCGCCGGTAGAACCACAGCAGCCGCCGGTGGATGAATATCCACAGGCGGCCGCTGGCCAAGACCTATGTGCCCCTCGGGGGCCCTCACGTTGAGCGGGCGACGGCCACGGGCCGGGTACCTGCTCTGCGGACGATCTTACGCCGGACCGTCCGACCATGCTGTGGTGGTGAACGCGTCGGCGAAGGTCGGCTTCGGCGGGGTCGGCCGGTAGGCGGTCTGTCGTCCTTCGCTGGGGACCCGGTTGCCGCGTCGCCGGTTGAGGCCGAGGGTCTGCTCAGCAGCGTTGGCGGCGACGGCGACCTTGGTCGGATCGACGGTGCCGGCGGCGGTGAGCATCTCGGCGAGGGTGGCCCCGCTGGCCCACAGCGCCTCCGGCTTCACGTTGTGGACCTTGTCGGCGAGCCGGTCGACCTCGGCTCGCTGGAGGGCCTCGACCTGGACGGCGAGCCGGTCGCGGTCGGCTTCGGTGTCGCGGAGCCTACGACGGTATCGGGCAGCCTCCCGGTTCCCGTCGTCGTCCTCCTGCGGCTCCTGCTGGCCTTCGGTGGCCTCCTGGGGGGCCTCGGGGACCTCTGGGCCCTCAGCAGGCTGCTGCGGGGAGCCTGCGGACGCCTGCGGGTCCTCGGGGGTGTCGGTGGTCTGGTTACTCATGGTGGTCTCCTTCGCTTCTGGGGTGAACGACGGTCAGCCACGGCACGTCGGCCTCGGCAAGCCCGGCACGGTCGAGCTGGACAGGCAGCACGCCCCACTTGATCGAGCTATGCACGGCGGCCGGATCGACGGCGGCCTTCCCGGCGTTCTCATTCATCGCCAGCAGCCGGGCCCGCAACTGATCGGGGGTCGGTCGCAGGTGTTCGGGTGGACGAGGGCCGAACGGGTAGTCGTCGTTGTCGTCGGTCATTGACCCTGTTCCTTCCTGATGTTCCCTCGCGCGCGTGCGTGCGCGTGAAGTTCTTCTGTTCTTGGCTTCTCTTGATTGGTTGTCTGTCTGTCTGGGTAATCGCTTACGTAATCGATGACGCGACCGGTCACTCCTGGGGATCACCGCCGTCCTTCTGGCGGTCCCGGAACGCCTGCTGCCCACGACGGTCCTTGGCCCGCTTGTTCTGCTGTGCGCCGAGTGACCCACGGACCACCAGACCGTGATGGACCACCTCGAAGTCCTCACCCCGGTCACGCCACCAGCCGAGGGCGAGCAGCTCCTTGATCGCGATCTCGAACTCGTCGGAGCCGGCGACCTTGCGGACGAGACGCTTCGGAATCCGGCAATCCATCCGCTCGACCACGTAGAGCCACGTGATCACCTCGTGATGGGTCCGGTAGGCGGCATCGGTCAGGTTGTCGTTGGCGGCGTCGGCGGGGAACTCGGTGCCGGTCTTCACCCACGTCATGAGGTCACCGCCTTGAACCGACACCGGATCCCGGTCAGGTCGCCAGCGGCGAGGAGGTCGGGGAGGTGGACTCGGCTGATGACCCATCCGTGGCCGCCGTGGGACCAGCGCGCGAGGTCCTCTAGGTGGGCAGCCCGGAGGAGCTGCTCGGTGGGGGCTCCCCGGAGGAGGGCGGCTCCCCGGGCCGGGTCGTCGTAGACCCACACGAACGGGCTAGGCATCGTCGCCTCCTTCGGCGAGGAGGTCGCGGACCCGGGCCCACTTCGCCAGCGCCTCGTCCATCTGTCGGAGGACGACGTCGCCATCGACACCAAGGTCGGCCAAGGTGACGTCGTCGGTGAGGATGGCTTCGGCCATACCGTCGACCTCAGCCACAACCTGCCGGAGCCGGACACCGACAGGGCGACGGGACGACGACCTCCGGACCGGCGACTTTCGCTTCGTGACCGGTGGGACGGCCCGGCCCATGTCCTCGGTCGAGGCAGCATCCGGCTTACCTGACGGCAGCACCTGGAGCTTCCTACGGCGGGGGTAGGTCTTCCCGTCCTTGCCGGTCACAGGGGCTTCAGGTGAGGAACTTTCCTCACCTGCGGATGATCCAGGTGTCCCATTTGGGACACCTGCGAGTTCTCTCGCAACGGTCGACTTCCCGGCTCCGACGACCTCACCGATGGCGCGGGTCGACATCCCCAGCTCGCGCATCCTGACTATGGCGAGGAACCGGCCGCCCCGGTCGAGCCGGCGAAGAGCGTCGCCGAACTCGGCGGTCACGTATGCCGTCCACGACCGGTAGTCGAGGGCCTTCCAGGCATCCCCCGCCTCGGCCTTCTCGATCTGATCGAAGACCTTGTCGGTGACGTCGGCCAAGCTCCCGAGGAGGAGCTTGATGGACATCGTGATCTTCTCGGCCTCGGTCTTGGACATCGGCACTTCGAGGGCTCCGGTCACGACGCGATCACCCCCTCACGGCACACGCACACGAACCGGGCATTGCCCATCTCGCGGCTACCCACCCAGCAAGCTCGCTGGCATCGGCAGGTCCCCGGGTTGATCCGGCCAACCGGCTCGACCCCGAGGCGGGCCCGGTAGCGGTCCACGGCCGGGACGTCGTACTCGCACGGCTCACCGTCGAGATGACCGCAGTTGCAGCCGAGACTACGGGGCCGGGTGGACGTTAGGCTGGGCTTGATCTTCGATGTGGTCGGGGTCGTGGGGCCGTTCTCCTGCCGGGGGCGGCCTCTCCCGTTTCCAGGGGGCTTCACGTCAGGCTGCGGCATCTCGGCCACCTCCCGTCGAGGCTGACGCGCCGAAGAGAGCGGCGAGACGGGCACGCTGTTCGTCGGTGAGCGGCGGCATCGCGTCGACCATCTCGCGGATGTACGCGGCCATGCGCTCGGTCTTCAACTGCTGGCGCAGTTCGGTGACGTCGGCGTCCGGGTCACGCTTCTTGATGTTGGCGAGTTTCGAGCGGGTACGTTTCCAGTCCCCGAATGGGCTGGTCGAAACGTCAGGCATGAGTCCTCCGAAGATGTGTCATCTTCGGGCGGCCACACCCTTTTGCCTAGGTGTTTGCCCGTCGTCGGCTCAGGCCCTCTTGGCTTTAGGCGGGAGGTTAGCCCCGTCATCCTTGCTACAGGATCCAGTTGCCTAGTCGGGGTTGTCGATCCTCCGACGACCGCCCGGCTCTATCGTTGCCGGGTGCTTCACGACCCCCAGCGCCAAGGCGAAGCGGGCAATCCTCAACCGAATGAGTGACCTCAGCCTACCTAGGTGTTGGACCTCGATCCAACAACGAGACGGGCGGATCGTGACAGAAATTTCGAGAACAAGAGGACCTGCCTCAAGCCGTCGCGACGGATACCGACATCGGATCGAACCCCGGTCCTCGTCGAGCCTTCTTGATGATGACCCGGCATCCGATGGCCTCCAGTACAGCCCGCCGCTGGACGACGTTCATCGCGTCCCAGCGCTCCTCCGCCTGCGGTCCGGCCAGCGGGCCGAGGAGGTCGACGTCGAGAGCTCGTGCGGCAGCCCTCGCCTGCTCCCGCGCCTCGTCTAGTTCGGGGGTCAAGCGGGCGGTGATCCGACGGAGTTGGTCACGGGTGATCTCGCCGTCGGCGTAACTGTCTGCCGCGTCGTTGAGCCTTGCCCGAAGGGATTCGACCCGGTCGGCCCACATACGGGCGTCCGACTCGTCCCCCAGGAGGACGTCGAGGGCGTCGGGGCGGCTCAGCCGCTCGATCACGACCGCGCGCACCACCTCGTCGACCCGCGCCTCGTTGCGACCAACGCACCCCTTCGCGTCGCACATGTAGAGCACGTTCGGCTTGCCGTACTTGCCCTTCTTGGTGGCGACTCGAAGACGTCCACCGCAGACGCCGCACACCCCCACACCCCAGGACAAGAGGTGGCGTCGAGCTCCGGGACGGGCGACACCCCCGAGCTCGCCGAGGACCCCGCCGTTCTTCCGGCGGAGCGGGTCCGTGAGGAGGGCGACCACTCGGTGATGCTTATCCTCGTCGACGATCCTCGGCCATGCGCCGGGGAACTCGGTCTCGTCGGGACGGCCCCGATGATGGACACGCACCGCGATGTTCGACTTGCGGATCGCCAACTTCTTGACGGACGTCTTGCCCCATGACCTCGATGGTGCCTTCCGGCCGCTCTTCAGGCGGCGCTCCTGTTCCTCGTCGTCGAGCCGCGCCCACCAGGCGGCCTCCGGCGACGGCTCCCCGCGCTGGTTGAGGTCGTCGGTCACGGCGAGGAGGCTATCTCCGCCGAGGAGCCGGTCGACGATCTCGCGGATCACGGCGGCCTCGTGAGGATGCTCGGTGTAGACCGCATCCCGCCCTCGACCCTCCCTGTGCCAGCCGTAACCGAGGTCGCCGGACGGGCGGCCCTTCTCGGCTCTCTGCGCCGCAGCCGCGATGATGCGCTCCGACTTCACCTCGGACTCCATCGTGTCGAACTCGCCCATGAGGCCAGCCTGCCCACGACCGTACGCGTTCGAGAGGTCGAACGAGATGCCCTTGACCGCGATGATGCCGACCCGCTGACGCGCAAAGAGTTCGATGGCCTCGGCGCGTTCCCGGCGATTACGGATGAGGCGGGACGTCTGCCAGACCACAACATGATCGACCTTGCTGAGGCGGACCAGCCGGAGCACCTCGGCATAGCCGGGGCGATAGTCGCCTCGGAGAGCGGAGATGTCATTGTCGGTCTCCTCGGCGACAACCTCCCAACCCTCGTCGGCCGCCTTCTTGCGGCACCGCTCCAACTGGTCGGCGACCTTCAGCGCTTCGCCGGTAGCGTCCTCGCTGATGCGCGCGTACAACACGACGCGAAGTGGGCGGTCGGTCATGGTGTCCATTGTATTACCCTTTCCGACCCCCCGGCATTCCCGGGAGGCGTCGGAAACACGCAGCAGGATCCCGTACGTTTCACCCAGCTGCTCGACGATGTCGAGGAGCGGATCTTCGGCACCCTCCCCGACGAGACCTGGTTCTACCCGGGCCACGGCGACGACTCCACGCTCGGCACCGAGCGTGGACATCTCGCCGAGTGGCGCGAGCGGGGTTGGTGACTACGGCTCCGTAGGCGGGGTCGCGGTCTCCGTCGGCGTCGGATCCGTGGTCGGATCGGCCGACTCGGTCGGCTCGGCGGTCGGCTCCGGTTCTGCCGTACGCGTGGGCCCGGAGGTGGGCGTCGAGCCACCGGTCCCGGCGGGCTCGTCCGGCTCACGCGACGGGATCGGTCGGTCCGGGTCGGCAGTTGCCGACGCGTCGGACTTCCCGGGTCCGTACGTCGCGCCGCCAGGATCGGTCGCCGCGCCGTGCGGACGGGCCGCACTGCCGTCGGAGGGCTCCTTCGACGGCCTCGAGCCAGGCAGTGGCGGCAACGGATCCACGTCGGGATAGGCGTTCCCGACGTCCTCGACACCCGTGGCCGGGTCGGGATCGGGACGCTCGGCCTCCGCCAGGCCGGCGAGAAGGACGACCACCCCGAGACCGGTCATGACCGCGCCGGTCAGGATGCCTGCGACGGCGACCTGCTTGCTCTGCAACTCGACTCCCTGTACCCGCCCCGCGCGTGGTGTGGCGCACAGCGTAGGGCAGCGCAGCCTCGAGCGTTACCCACCCGGGGGCATCGAGACCGGCGCTCGGGAGCCCGATTCAGTCGGTGGGGCTCTCGCTCGGCGACTCGCTGGGCTCGCTCGGCGACTCGGTCGGGTCGCTCGGCGACTCGCTGGGGTCGCTCGGCGACTCGCTGGGGTCGCTGGGGCTCTCGCTCGGCGACTGGCCGGGCTCGCTCGGCGACTCGGTCGGCCTACCCGTCGGCCTCGGCTCTGACGGCACCTGAGTGGGACGCGCCGGGACCGGGGACATCGACCCGCCGGCCGACTCCTCGACCGACCGCGGGCTCGCCGGGACCGGCTCGGCGACCTCGGGATCCTTGCTCTCCGGACCCAACGGGCTGGGCGGACCAGCCTGCGACGGCGTCGAGGACGACTTCTCCAGCGGCGCCACCGGCGAGACCGGCGAGATCAGGCTGACCCCGTTCTCATCCGTGGCGTAGCTGTGTCCTGGCTCTTCCGCTCCGGCGTTGCCGACGATCAGGCCACCAATCCCGATGCTCGTCATGGCCAGTCCCGTTGCCATTCCAGCCAAGGCGATCTGCTTGCGATGCAACACGATTCCCCCGTGATACCAACGACTCGACAAGTTCTCTGGTCGTGCACAGTAGACCTACAAAGATCGAAACTGTGCGACCACTATCGGAGTGTCGAACGTCCTTGGCAAGTCCTCGCCATCTATCGTTCGACCGATATAACCCCAGGTAAGGCGTGTGTTCGCCCGCCGCGAACGGCCGACACCGCCCTCGCCCGCGGCGCTAGTGTGTTGGCATGGGTGAAGTAATCAGATTTCCCGGCCATCCGCTGCCGGACGCCGACAAGCCGGCGCCGCTGTGGCGAGAGGCCGCCGGCCAGGTGATCCGCGGCGAGCGGGCGCGACAGGAGCGCACGCTCGCTGACGTCGCCGGCGACGCCGGGGTATCGACGCAATACCTCTCCGAGATCGAGCGCGGCCGCAAGGAGCCCAGCTCGGAGGTGCTCGAGGCCGTCGGCGGCGCGCTGGGCCTCGGCCTCGTGGACATCACCGAGCGGGTCACCCGCACCCTGCGCGCGGGCGCCCGCCCCTCCGGCCCCCTGGCTCTCGCCGCCTGACCCTCAGACGGAGGTGAGCTTGCGGCTCTCCAGCACCGCATCCGCCAGCCCGTACGCGACCGCCTCCTCGGCTCCGAGGACGTGGTCGCGCTCGGTGTCCGCGTGGATCTCTTCGACACTGCGCCCGGTGTGGCGGGCCAGCAGCGCGTCCATCTCGGCTCGCACCCGGCCGATCTCCTTCGCCGCGACCTGCAGGTCGGTGACATCGCCCCGCTGACCATCCTGGCCCGGCTGCTGCAGCACGACCCGCGCGTGCGGGAGGACCGTACGCCGCCCCGGCTCCCCCGCGGCCAGCAGCACCGCGGCGGAACCGGCCGCCTGGCCCACGCAGGTGGTCGCGACCGGCGACCGTAGGAACTGCATCGTGTCGTAGATGCCGAACATCGCCGTCGGGTCACCGCCCGGAGAGTTGAGGTAGAGCTCGATCTGGGTGTCCGGAGCGTCCGACTCCAGGTGGATCAGCTGCGCGATCACCACGTTGGCGACACCGTCGTCGATCGGCGTACCGAGATAGACGATCCGGTCCGAGAGCAGGCGACTGTAGACATCGAGTGCGCGCTCACCACGTGGGGTCTTCTC
This sequence comes from Nocardioides sp. NPDC059952, assembly GCF_042730435.1. NCBI lineage: Bacteria > Bacillati > Actinomycetota > Actinomycetes > Propionibacteriales > Nocardioidaceae > Nocardioides > Nocardioides sp. NPDC059952. The sequence goes on from NZ_JBHWLY010000025.1 coordinate 43,391, forward strand.
GATCACCGACGGGATCGTGTAGGAGCTCATCGGGCACCCCCGGCTGCGGTGAGACCGAAGGCGGCGCTGCGCTGCTGCACCGGCGTCACCGACTGCACGTCGTTGAGCACCTCGTCGACGAAACCGTACTCGCGCGCCTCCTCGGCGGTGAACCACCGGTCGCGCAGCGAGTCCTGGTCGATCTGCTCGACGCTCTGGCCGGTGTGAGCGGCGGTGATCCGCAGCATCTGCTCGGTCATCCGCGCCAGCCGCGCGGCCTGCACCTCGATGTCGGCCGCCGAGCCGCCGATCCCCGCGGACCCCTTGTGCAGCAGGACCTCGGTGTGCGGCAGGACGTAGCGCTTCCCCGGCGTGCCCGCGGTGAGCAGGAACTGGCCCATGCTCGCCGCCATCCCCATCCCCAGCGTGGAGACATCGTTGGGGATCAGGTGCATCACGTCGTAGATCGCCATCCCGGCGGTCACCGAGCCGCCCGGTGAGTTGATGTAGAGGGAGATGTCGCGGTGCGGGTCCTCGGCACTGAGCAGGAGCAGCTGCGCGCAGATCCGGTTGGCGATCGCGTCGTCCACCTCCTGGCCGAGCACGATGATCCTCTGGTTCTGCAGTCGCGCCGTGAGCTGCTCGTCGAGCGGCCCGGCCGAGATGGGTGTCTGGGTCATGTCTTCGACTCTGAAGGACTCCCCCGCCGCGTACCAGCGAATCTGCCGCAGGCAGATCTGCCCAGAGCAGAAGCACACGGACCCGATAGGTTGCCGTCGTGCGCTGCGTGATTCTCGACGACTACCAGGACGTGGCCAGGACGTACGCCGCGTGGGACTCCCTCGAAGGCGTCAAGGTGACCTCGCTGAGCGAGCATCTCGCGCCGGACGCCCTCGTCCGGGCGCTGAAGCATGCCGAGATCGTGGTGGCGATGCGGGAGCGTACGCCGTTCCCGGCGACCGTCCTGGAACGACTGCCGAAGCTGAAGCTGCTGGTCACGACCGGGATGCGCAACGCCTCGATCGACCTCGCCGCAGCGGCCCGGCTGGGGGTCACGGTGTGCGGCACCCCGTCGAGCCCGCACCCGCCGGTCGAGCTGACCTGGGCGCTCATCCACGCGCTGACCCGCCACATCGTGACCGAGGCGACCGGCCACGCCTGGCAGCAGAGCGTCGGGAGCGACCTGCACGGTCGGACCCTCGGCCTGCTCGGGCTCGGCAAGATCGGCGCTCGGGTCGCGGCCGTCGGCCAGGCGTTCGGGATGGACGTGATCGCCTGGAGCCCCCACCTCACCGCCGAGCGCGCCGAGCCGCTCGGTGTGCGCGCCGTCGAGAAGCACACACTCTTCGAGACCAGCGACATCGTCTCGCTCCATCTCGTCCTGTCGGAGACCACGCGACACATCGTCGGCCACGCCGACCTGGCCTCGATGAAGCCGACCGCACACCTGGTCAACACCTCGCGCGCCGGGCTGGTCGACACCCAGGCGCTGGTCGCCCACCTCGGCTCCGGCACCATCGCCGGAGCGGGCCTGGACGTCTACGACGTCGAGCCGCTGCCCGCCGACGACGTGCTGCGCCACCTCCCGAACGTGGTCGCGACGCCGCACCTCGGCTACGTCACCGAGCACAACTACCGCCGCTTCTACGGCGGCGCCGTCGAGGACATCGCCGCCTGGCTGGCCGGCGACCCGATCCGCCGGCTCGCGCCACCGAACTGATCAGCCGCGCCGGACGTAGGGCGTCGTGGTGCCGACCCTGACCAGCCCCGAGCGCTCGAGGATCGGCCGGGAGAACTCGGTGGAGTCGCTGTGGATGTAGCGCTTGCCCCGGTCGATGGCGGTGCGGGCGCGAGCGGCGGTGAGTGCGCGGTAGATGCCGCGGCCGCGCCACTTCTCCAGCGTCGCTCCGCCCCAGATGCCGGCGAACTCCGTCCCCGGAACCATGTCGATCCGGCCGGCACTCAGGACCTCGCCGTCCGCCTCCGCGACCCACATCTCGCTCTCCCCCGCCGTGATCCCACGCAGCTGGCTCGCGACCCGAGCCTCCGAGGCCGGTGAGCCGAAGACCCCGTCCTGCATGATGCTGGCGGCGCGTACGTCCTGCTCGCTGGTGATCGTGCGCAGACCCACTCCGTCGGGCAGCGGGACGTCGACGGCCAGCAGCCGGGCCTCGCCGACCATGATCGACTCCGGCTCATCGGGCGCGAAGCCGTGGCGCAGCAGCGCGTCGTGAAGGCCCGGGGCGTGGTCGTGGCCGCGGGTCTTCCACTCGACCTCCGTGATCGCCGGGTCGGCGTCGAAGTGCGCCACCGCCGCGGCGACCAGCTCCTCGATCCCGGCCGCGTCGGACCCGTCGAGGTCCTGGTAGGAGATGAATCCTCGCCCGCCGTCGAAGGTCGCGAGGCGAAGCGGTCCGTGCCGGGTCACCGACACCGCCCCGGTGGTCTCGGCGTCGGTTCGCAACTGCTCGTCATAGGCCTTCAGCACGGCCAGGAATCTACGCCGAAGTCGTACGCCGAAGCATGTAGTTATCCGGCCGCCCGCTCCGTTCCCCTCGTGAATGGCGCTTACAAGGAGCGCCCGAAGTGGAAGGGTGAGGACATGCCTCGCTACCTGATGATCCTCGACTACCAAGGCGGCACCGACGAGACTCCCGGCGGGATGGCCGGGTGGAAGCCGGAGGAGGTGCAGGGCCACATGAGCTACTACGAGGCGCTCAACAAGGCCCTGACCGAGTCCGGCGAGCTGGTCCACGTCGAGGCGCTGACGCCGCCGGACCAGGCGTTCGTGGTGACCTCGGACGGCACCGACAAGACCGTCACCGACGGACCGTTCCAGGAGTTCAAGGAGTGGGTCGCCGGCTACATGATCGTCGACGCCGAGACCGAGGAGCGTGCCCTGGAGATCGCCGGGCTCTACTCCGCCGCGCCCGGCCCCGGCGGGCTGGCGATCCAGCAGCCGATCCAGGTGCGCCGGATGTACCACGGCACCGACGGCTCCTCGGTCGACGACACCATCGCCTTCGGCGAGGCGAGCATCGAGTGACCGAGGCGACGGCGTACGACCTGCCCGACGACCTCCTGCGTGACCTCACGCCGCAGGTCGTCGCCGTCGTCACCCGGCGCAGCGGCGACTTCTACGCCGCCGAGGACGCGGTCCAGGAGGCTCTGGTCGAGGCGCTACGCACCTGGCCAGAACGAGGTGTTCCGGAGCAGCCTCGCGGCTGGCTGATCACGACCGCGATGCGCCGCCTCGTCGACGCCAAGCGCAGCGAGTCGCGTCGTCGCGACCGCGAGCACGCCGACCATCTCGCCGAGCCCGAGGGGCGGGAGACCTCGGAAGTGGACGACTCCCTCGACGTACTCCTGCTCTGCTGCCATCCCAGCCTCACCCCGGCCTCGGCGGTGGCGCTGACGCTGCGGGCGGTCGGCGGGCTCACCACCCGGGAGATCGCGAGCGCCTACCTCGTCCCGGAGAAGACGATGGCGCAGCGGATCTCCCGGGCGAAGGCGACGATCAAGGGCCGCTCGCTCGGGATCGACGGCGCCGCCGACCTCGCCGCCCGGATCCCCGCGATGCTGAAGGTGCTCTACCTGCTCTTCAACGAGGGGTACGTCGCGTCCGAGGGCGACCACCTCCAACGTGTCGACCTGTGTGCCGAGGCGATCCGGTTGACCCGTCTCGCCCGCACCGCGCTCGCCCGGATGACAGGGACCGCCCACGGCGAGCTCGGCGGCCTGCTCGCGCTGATGCTGCTGCTCGACGCTCGCCGCCCCGCCCGGATCGACGCGCACGGTGCGGTGGTGCCGCTGGCCGACCAGGACCGGAGCCTGTGGCGCCACGAGGCCACTCGCGAGGGGGTCGCGCTGGTCGACGCCGTCATCGGCACCGGTCGGCCGGGCACCTACCAGATCCAGGCCGCCATCGCCGCGCTCCACAACCGCGCGCCCACCGCGGAGGAGACCGACTGGCTGCAGATCACCGCGCTCTACGGGTTGCTGGAGAAGGTCGCGCCCGGGCCGATCGTGACGCTCAACAAGGCCGTCGCGGTCGGGTACGCCGACGGCCCGGGCCCCGCCCTCGCACTGCTCGACGAGCTCCTGCGCGACTCCCCCGACGACTTCGCCGGCCATCCGCGCGTGCCTGCGGTGCGCGCCCATCTGCTGGAGCTCGCCGGTGATCTGGACGGGGCCGCCACTGCCTATGATCTGGCCTCGGCGCGGGCCACCAACCTCGCCGAGCGCCGTTTCCTGACCTCGAAGGCGGCCGCGCTGCGTGACGCACGCTGCTGAGTTCTACTGAGAACCGTTCTCAGGCTACGCTGTGCCTGTGATCGAACTGCGCACCCCGACCCAGATCGAGCAGATGAAGCCCGCCGGCCGATTCGTGGCCGACGTCCTGACCGCACTCCGCGAGCACGCCGCCGTGGGTGTGAACCTGCTCGAGCTCGACGAGCTGGCGCACAAGATGATCAAGGACCGCGGCGCGGAGTCCTGCTACATCGACTACCACCCGAGCTTCGGTGCGATGCCGTTCGGGAAGGTGCTCTGCACCTCGGTCAACGACGGTGTGCTGCACGGCCTGCCCTTCGACTACACGCTGGCCGACGGCGACCTGCTCAGCGTCGACTTCGCCGCCAGCGTCGACGGCTGGGTCTCCGACTCCGCCCTCTCCGTCGTCGTCGGTACGCCCCGCCAGGAGGACCTCGACCTGATCGAGACCACCACCCAGGCACTCGCCGCGGGCATCGACGCCGCACGCGTCGGCAACAAGGTCGGTGACATCTCCCACGCGATCGCCGGCGTCGCCCGCGCGAAGGGCCTCAAGATCAACACCCAGTTCGGCGGCCACGGCGTCGGCCGCACCATGCACGGCGACCCGCACATCGCCAACGACGGCCGCCCCGGCCGCGGCTTCAAGCTGCAGCCCGGCCTCGTCATCGCGATCGAGCCGTGGTTCCTGCACACCACCGACGAGATCTTCACCGACCCCGACGGCTGGACCCTGCGCAGCGCCGACGGCTCCCGCGGCGCCCACATGGAGCACACCGTCGCGATCACCGAGGACGGGCCCCTCATCTTGACGGCCCGCGACTGACGTACGAACGACGGCGCCCCCGCTCCCGTGAAGGGAGCGGGGGCGTCGCGCTGTTCCACCTACGACAGGTTCACTGCCGTGTCATCGATCAGGAAGCTCGTCCCGAGGGAGGAGTCCTCCGTCCCGGTGAAGGTGAGGGTGACCGTCGAACCCGCCTGGCCGTTGAGGCTGAGCGAGCGCTGGACGTAGCCCGAACCCTTGTTCAGGTTCGAGTAGGTCGCCAGGGTCGTGGACCCGGCCTTGACCGTCAGCTTGTCGTACGCCGAGGTCGTGGTCGTCTCATCGGAGTCGACGTAGAGCCAGAACGTCAGCGTGGCCGCACATCCCGACGGGATGGTGACCGACTGCGACAGCGTGTCGGTGTGGGTGGACCCGTAGCCGTTCAGCCAGGCCTTGTAGGAACCCGAGTGCGCCGGGGCGCTGGTCGAGCTGTCGATCACTCCCGAGGAGGCGGTCCAGCCGGTCGCGCCGGACTCGAAGCCCGGGTTGGTCAGCTTCTGGCCCGAGCAGGTGCCACCACCGGTGCCGGAGACGGTGAAGGTGAACTGCACCGAGCCGGTCACACCGGCGGAGTCCGTCGCGGTGACGGTGGGCGTGAAGGTGCCGGCCGTGGTCGGCGTACCGGAGACGGTGCCCGAGGTCGAGATCGAGACGCCGGTGGGCAGGCCGGTGGCCGTGTAGGTGTAGGGCGAGGTGCCACCGGAGGCCGTGACCGCGAAGGACGAGATCGCGGTGCCGACCGTGCCGGTCTTCGAGCCCGGCGAGGCCACCGTGACGGGACTGCTGCCGCCCGGCGTACAGGTCGGGTCACCGGTCTGGGCGGGGACCGAGACGGCGTTCCAAGCGGCCTTGACCGCGTTGAACTCGGTGCAGGTCGTGGTGCCGTACAGGTTCTTGGCCGCGGTGAGCGTCCAGGTGCGGTACTTCAGGTACGACGACGACGAGGTCTTGAGCAGCATCGCGTTGTACATGACCTTCATCGCCTTCTGGATCCCGACACCGGTGACGGTGGACGAGTTGCAGGTCGGCGAGGTCGGCTGCCCGTTGGTCGGGTTGGAGCCCTCGGCGAGCAGGTAGAACCAGTGGTTGCCCGGGCCGGCCGCGGCGTGGACCTCGTCGCCCGGCGTCGAGGACGAGTAGCAGTTGTCGTCGCCGACCAGCGAGGGGTTGTACATGTTGCGGATCGGTCCGGCGCCCACCAGGTCGACCTCCTCACCGACGGTGTAGTCGGGGGTGTCGTTGGCGGTCTGGTTGTCGTACCACTCGGTCGCCGCACCGAAGGTGTCCGCGACGAACTCCTGGGTGTTGCCACCCGAGATCCCGCCCGGGGTGTGGTCGTCGATGCCGTGGCCGAACTCGTGGGCGACGACGTCGAGCGAGCCGATCCAGCGCGAGCCGGACTGGGAGTGGCCGATCTGCACCTGGGTGCCGTCGTAGTAAGCGTTCACGTCGTTCAGGCCGACCCGGATCGGGAGCCAGCCGCCCGAGCCGTCCATGCCCGAGCGCCCCAGCCACGAGGTCAGCATGCCCTTCTCCTGCTGGGCGGCGTAGAACGCATCGACACAGCCGGTCTCCCGGTTGGTCGGGTCGCCGTTGCCCCAGGAGTCGTCGGTGCCGGTGTAGGTCACGTTGCCGGTCGCGTTCTGACACTTGAGCGACGTCGCGGACGGATCGGTCAGCGAGTACGTCGAGCCGGAGAGCTGCGTGGAGATCGACACAGTCCCGGAGTAGCCCGAGCTCCCCGTGCCCTGCACGACGTGCTCCTTGGTCGAGAGCACCTTGCCGGTGGCGGCGTCGACGAACACAGACAGCCGCGAGGGCTCGCCCGCGCGGGTGCCGGTCACGATCGTCTCGTACGCGAGGTCCGAGCCGCCCTCGCCCTGGACGATGACCAGCTCGCTGGACTCGACGGCCGGCTTGGTCACCTGGCCCTTGGCGACCTTCTCCGCCTTCGCCTCGGTGATCGCGGGCTTCGTGGTGGCCACCTTGACCGGGGCGTCCTGGGCGACCGAGGTCCCCAGCAGGTTGCCCTCGGCGTCAGCGGCGACGACGAAGTCACCGCCGACGACGCGCAGCCCCTGGTGGGTGCGGTCGTAGGAGACGTACTGAAGTCCGGAGGACTGGTACGTCTTCAGTCGGACGGCCTCGTCCTTGGCGCCGAGCTTCAGCGCCGCGGGGTCGGCGGCGACGAAGGCCGCTGCCGACCTTTCCGCCTTGGTCCTGGCTTCCTTGCCGCTGACGACCGCGCGGCCGTCGTCGGTCTCCTGGGATGCGACGGTGCCCTTGCCGGGCTTGGGGTCGGTGGCCGCCTGCACGCCGGTGGGCATGCTGATGGCGGCCACTGCCGAGATGAGGGCCATGGTCAGGCCCTGCGCTACGCGTCTGTTGTTCACGCAGACTCTCCTTGAGCCGGCCCCGCCGAAGCGGAGCAGCCGATACTGACTCATGGACAGTGGCGATCGGCCGAGGAGCGGGTCAATCAGGTTAATGCTTCATAACCTTGCATCGCATCGAGTCGCTTTTACGACAACATATGAATACCCACGGGTACATGTCGGATGCGCCAGTTTCCCGGGGAAAACAGAAGTCAGCCGCTGGCGTCTCGGGTCACCAGCGGCTGACAAGTAGAACGTTAGCCGACGAGGCCGAACGCGTGCAAGCACCTGCAATGCATAAGACTGCAAATGATCCGACCGGGCTACTCAGACCACCCGAGAGGGCTAGGAGCGCGGGTTCTGCGAGCGCTGCGTGCGCCGCGCGTCGCGCTGCCGTCGCAGCCGTCGCACCAGGACGCCGTCGTAGGCGAGCGCCTCGGGCTTGTCGATCAGATCGTTGACGGCACGGTGGTATTCGGCGGCGCTCATCCCCAGCTGCTCCCGGACCGCGTCGTCGCGGCCGGTGCCGGCCGACCACCAGGAACGCTCGAAGTCGAGCAGTCGCTTCTCGTTCTCGGAAAGGCCCGGCTGCCCGTCGGCAGATCCGGGGCTGTGGGGCGCCTCGGTCATGCGTACATCCTCCCAGGCGCGACGGGCGCCTCCGAAACCGCCACGCGCCACCGTCTCGAACTACCCGGCATAGCCCATCTGGGCCATCTTCATAAAAGTGCAGATCGACTCTTTGAAGGTCGCTGGCCCGTCGGCTAATCTCTTCCATGTCAGCCGCTGGTGACCCGAGACGCCAGCGGCTGACTTCTATTTCGGCGGGAACTACACCTCCGCGGTGTCCTCGCCGTGCGTCCCCGGACGCGGCGCCCAGGGCAGCTCCTTCGCGGCCCGCACGACGACCAGCCGGTCCCCGCGCGACAGGGTGCCGACGACCGGGTCGAAGTAGCGGAAGACCTTCTCGTCGCGTACGACCGCGATCACCTGGTCGGCGAGCTGCTGCGGCTGCTTGCCGACCTCGTTGACCAGCAGGTCACGCTCGGCGACCTCGAGGCCGATGCCGGAGTTGAGCAGATCCTCCATGACCGAGCCCAGGGTCGGCGAGATGGTGGAGAGCCCCATCAGCCGACCGACAGCGTCGGCGGAGGTGATCACCGAGTCTGCTCCGGACTGCTTCATCAACGGCGCGTTCTCGCGCTCCCGGGCCGCGGCGACGATCCACGCGTCCGGGTTGATCTGTCGCACCGTCAAGATCGTGAGCACGTTGGAGTCGTCACGGTTGGTGGTGATGATGACCTGCTCGGCGTCCTTCACACCCGCTCGCATCAGCACCTCGCGCCGGGTCGCGTCGCCGGTGACCACCGCGATCCCGTCGGAGTGGGCATCGGAGCGCGCCACCGGGTCCGGGTCGACCACGACGAACTCCTCGGGGTCGGCACCATTGCTGAGCAGCGTCTCGACGGCGCTGCGTCCCTTGGTGCCGTAGCCCACGACGACGATGTGCTGGGACATCTTCTTCCTCCAGCGAGCGACTCGGATGAGGTCACGGCCCTGCTTGGTGAGGACCTCGAGGGTGGTGCCGATCAGCAGCACCAGGAACGCGATGCGGGCCGGCGTGATGATGAACGCGTTGATCATGCGCGCATGCGCCTCGACGGGGGCGATGTCGCCGTAGCCGGTCGTGCTCAGCGTCACCGTCGTGTAGTAGATCGCGTCGATCAGGCTGATCTGGCCGGTCGGATCGTTGTTGTCGGCGTACGCATCGCGGTCGAGATAGACCAGCAGGACCGTGCCGACCAGGATCGCGAGCGCGGCCAGCAGCCGCCGCCCGAGCTGCCACCACGGCGACCGCACCGTCTCAGGAAGAGCGATCTGCTCGACACCGGCCCACTTCGGGGTGAATGCAGATGTCTCGGACACATCTGTGACCCTATCCGCAGCGCTCTGTCGTCTGTTGCATGAGTGCCTCCGACATCCGCCGTGTCACCGCTCGGTCGCCGGGAAACACGAACGGGCGTCATGCCTCCGAGGAGACATGACGCCCGCCGGGCGCGGACCGACCTCAGCCCTTCACGGAACCAGCGGTGAGTCCACGGACGAAGTAGCGCTGCAGCGAGAAGAACACCAGCAGCGGCACCGTCATCGTGATGAACGCACCTGCGGTGAGCAGGTGCCACTCCTGGCCACGGTCGCCGATCAGGTCACGCAACGTGATCGTGACGACCTCGTTGTCACCCGCCCCGAGGAAGATGAGCGCGACCAGCAGGTCGTTCCAGACCCAGAGGAACTGGAAGATCGCGAACGCTGCCAGCGCGGGCACCGACATCGGCACGATCAGCCTCCAGAAGGTCTGGAAGTGGGAGGCCCCGTCGATCTCGGCCGACTCGATGATCTCCTGCGGCAGGGTCGCCATGTAGTTGCGCAGGATGAAGACCGCCAACGGCATCCCGAACGCGGTGTGGGCCAGCCAGACCGCGAGGAAGGTGCCGTTGAGGTTGTAGGCGCTGAACAGGCTGAGCAGCGGCACGAAGGCCACCTGCAACGGCACGACCAGCAGACCGACGATCACCAGGAACAGCACGTTGCGCCCCGGGAACCGCATGAACGTGAACGCGTACGCGGCGAACGCAGCGATCATGATCGGCAGCAACGTCGCCGGGACGGAGACGACGATCGAGTTCACGAAAGCGTTCGCCATCCCGCTCTCGAGGACCTGCGTGTAGCTGTCGAACGTCCACTGGGAGAACGGGTCGGTGATGACCGTCCACCAGCCCGACGACTTCACGTCGGCCTCGTCGCGGAACGACGAGACCAACAGGCCGAGGGTCGGGATGAACCAGAGCACGCACAGCAGAACGATGCCGACACGGGCAGCGACGCTGCCGAGGGTGAGGTTCCTCATCAGCGGGCCTCCTGCTTCTTGAACTGGCGCATCTGGTAGATCATCACCGGGATCACGGCGATCATCAGGACGACCACGACCGCAGCCGCCCGGCCCGCATCACCGAACTCGAAGAGCTCCACGAAGAAGGTGTTGGCCAGCACCGACGTGCCCGCTCCGCCTCCGGTCATCACGTAGACGATGTCGAAGACCTTCAGGACCAGGATGAGAACGGTCACGAAGACCACGATCACCGTCGGCCAGATCTGCGGCACGACGACCTGGAAGAAGATCTGGATCTCACTGGCCCCGTCGATGCGCGCCGCCTCCACGGTGTCCTCGGGGACACCCTTGATCGCCGAGGAGAGCAGCACCATCGCGAACCCGGCCTGCAACCAGATCATGATGACGATCAGGAGCAGGTCGTTGAGGTTGTAGTCGGAGATGCGCAGCCAGGCGACCGGCTCGAAGCCGAGACTCGTCGAGATCGCCGAGAGGAGACCGATCTGCTTGTCGCCCTGCGCGAACCTGGTCGCGTAGACGAAGCCCCAGATCGTGCTCGCCCCGACGAAGCTGATCGCCATCGGCATGAAGATGACCGACTTCGCGACCCGCTCCGGGAACGCCTTGAGCTGGTCGGCCAGCACCGCCACGAGCAGGCCGACGATGACGCTGCCGACCGGGACGATGAGGATCCAGAGCAGGTTGTTGACCAGCGTGCCGATGAACTCGTCGTCGCGGAAGAGCGAGGTGTAGTTCTCGAACCCGACCCAGTTGATGCTGTTGGCGTCGGCGAAGCTGTAGATCACCGTCATCACGGCCGGGTAGACCAGGAAGACGGCGACCACCACGATGGCCGGGCCGATGAAGACGTACGGCTTGACCCGCCTCTCCCACTTGCCGGGCAGGAGGCCCGAGAGGAAGTTGAGCAGCCAGTAGAGAGCGGCGGTGCCACCGACTCCGAGGACGATGGCGACCAGGCCGTTGAGGATCTTCAGGTAAGGATCATCGCTCATCCTCGCCAGCTCTCCTCGATCGCGTCGGCAGCTTCCTGAGCGCTCTTCTCACCTCCGACGTAGGCGTTCATCTCGCTCCAGAACGTGCCGGCGCCGACCTGCGCGGGCATCAGGTCCGAACCGTCGAAGCGGAAGGTGTCGGCGTCCTGCAGCAGGGTCGCGATCTCACCGAACATCGGGTCGGCGTACTGCGAGTTGTCGAACTCCGTGCTCGGCGAGAGCCAGCCACCGGCCTGGGCCCACTCGGCGCCGAAGTCGGGAGACGCGAAGAACTCCATCAGCTCCACCACGTCGGTGTCGTTGGTGAAGGCGGTCGCCATGTCACCGCCGCCGAGCACCGGGTTGCCCTCGAAGCCGCCCTCCATGTTGCCCGGCAGCGCGAAGACGCCGACGTTGCCGGCCAGGTCCTGCTGGACGTCCTTCGGGAAGAAGGTGGTGATGAAGTTGGCCTGGCGGTGCATCTCGCAGCCCGGCTTCGCGTCGAAGAGCGGGAGCGGGGAGTCGCCGAAGGGCTCGCTCAGGGTGCCGTCGGCCCCGCCGCGCACGTTCTTCGGCTTGTTGATGATGTCGCCCATGGTCTCGATCGCCTCGACGATCTTCGGGTCGTTGAAGGGGACCTCGTGGGAGACCCATTCGTCGTAGAACTCCGGGCCCTCCTGGCGCAGGACGATCTCCTCGACCCAGTCGGTGTAGACCCAGCCGGTGTCGGCACCGGCCTCGGCGCCGAGGCACCACGGGGTCTGGCCCTTGGCGATCATCTGGTCCTCGAGGCTCCGCAGCTCGTCCCAGGTCGTGGGCGTCTTGTAGCCGGCCTGCTCGAAGTTCTTCGGGGTCCAGACCAGCGACTTCATCGAGACGCGGATCGGGACGCCGTAGGTCTTGTCGTCGATCTCGACCGAGTCCATCAGGCCGGGGATCATGGTGTCGTCGAGCGAGCCGACGTCGATGAGGTCGTCGAGCGGCAGCGTGTCACCCGACTCGGTCAGGTCGCCGACCAGACCGGGCTGCGGGAACAGCGCGATGTCGGGGGCATCGTTTCCGTTGACCTTGGTGCGGATCTCCGTGGTGAAGTCCGTCGACGGGGTGTAGGTCACCTTGATCCCCGTGTCGTCGGTGAAGGTCTTCAGGGCCGCGTTCAGACCCACTGCCTCGCCCTCGGGGATGGCGCCGAGGATCTGGATGCTGCCGTCTCCCTCTTCGGTGTCGCCGGCATCGTTGTTGCCACCGCCACCGGGAACGCCACAGCCGGTCACGGCGAGCAGACCTGCGACCACTGCTCCGATTTGCCACTTTCGCACGTGCATCTGATTGCACCCTCCATCGTCGTTTGATCCACGGAGTCGTGCCACGCAGGCCGCGTCGGGTCCACGAGGCAGCGCCTCGTTATGTGATCTCCGTAACACTAGTCGCTACGGTCCATCGATGTCCCGGGGAAATTGTCGAACACTTACCCGAGAACGCGCAGGAGGATACCTCTCCCGTGCTCTGCCTCCAGGAAGACCCGCCAGCCCGGTGTGGCCCCGACGGGCGAGTTAGGCCAGAATCAGGGCCCAAATGAACTATCCGCACCCTCCCCATCACGGCCCCGGTCACGGGTCCCATCACCAGCCTCCACGCGACCCCTTGGCCGTGGCCGGCCGGCTGGCCGCTGTCATCTGCTCGATCCTCTTCTGGCTGATCGCGGCGATCGCCGTGATCGCTGCCGTCATCGGCATCTTCCGGGCCTTCGGCGGTGGTCTGGCGTGGCGTACGGTCGGGATCTGGGCCGTCGCCGGCGTCGGCTGCTTCGCGTTCTCCTGGATCATCGCCGCGCTGGGCCGGATCGGCCTCGACGACGAGCCGATCGGGTCGTGGCGCGTCGCGCCGTTCGAGCTGGCGCGCATCCTCTACCGCAACCGATGACAACAGGCCGTACGTCGCGCGTGCCCGCGCGGCGTACGGCCTGTTGACGTGGGGTCTAGACCCGCGCCTTGTCGGTCTCCGCTGCGGGCGGAGCCGCGTGGTCGTCGACCATGGTCGTCTCGTCGAAGGGGTCCTGACCGTCGAGGACACGGTCGAGCTGGCTGTGGTCGATGGTCTTGGTCCAGTGGCCGACCAGGACGGTGGCGACCGAGTTGCCGGCGAAGTTGGTCAGCGCACGGGCCTCGGACATGAACCGGTCGATGCCCACGATGAGCCCGACCCCGTCGACCATCTCCGGGCGGTGGGACTGCAGCCCGCCGGCGAGGGTCGCCAGGCCCGCGCCGGTCACACCGGCGGCACCCTTGGAGGCGATCATCATGAACAGCAGCAGGCCGATCTGCTCGCCGATGCTCAGCGGGTCACCCATCGCGTCGGCGATGAAGATCGAGGCCATCGTCAGGTAGATCGCGGTGCCGTCCAGGTTGAACGAGTAACCCGTGGGGACCACGACACCGACCGTCGCCTTCTCGACACCGGCGTGCTCCATCTTCGCGATCAGGCGCGGGAGGGCCGACTCGGACGAGCTGGTGGAGAGGATGAGCAGGAACTCGCGGGCGAGGTACTTGAGCAGCTTGAAGAGGTTCACGCCGGTGGCCAGCTTGAGGATCGCGCCCAGGATGCCGAAGACGAAGATCGCGCAGGTGACGTAGAAGGCGATCATGATGACGGCGAGGCTCTTCAGGGCGTCGATGCCGGTCTCGCCCACCACGCCGGCGATGGCACCGAAGGCGCCGACCGGGGCGGCCCACATGATCATCGCGAGCACGCGGAAGATGAGGTTCTGGATCGCGGTGATCGCGTTGAGGATCGGCTTGCCCGACTCCCCCATCCGCTGCAGCGCGAAGCCGACCAGCAGTGCCACCAGCAGGGTCTGCAGCACCACGCCGGAGGTCAGCGCGGAGAAGAGCGAGGTCGGGATGATGCTGAGGAGGAAGTCGGTCGTGCTCGCGTGCCCCTCCGAGGCAGCCTCCTGGCCCGCGCTGGACGCGTCGGAGCTGATCTGGAGGCCGGTGCCCGGGTCGATGATGTTGCCGACGATGACGCCGATCGCCAGGGCGACGGTGGACATCACGATGAAGTAGATCAGCGCCAGGCCACCGACCTTGCCGACCTTGGCCGCGTTGGCGACCGAGCCGACGCCGATGACCAGGGTGCAGAAGATGATCGGCTGGATCATCATCTTGATCAGGTTCACGAAGGCCGTGCCGATCGGCTTCAGCTCCACCGCGAACGACGGGGCGATCAGCCCGACCAGGATGCCGAGGACCACCGCGGCGATCACCGCGATGTAGAGATAGTGTGTCCGGTCCTTCTTGGGTCTTGTCTCTGTGGGGGTCGTGCTCATCGTTCCTCCTGGTCCGGTGTGGCCTGCCCTCCGGGGCAACTCGGGCAACTCTCCGGGAGAACGTGACGACCGTCACTGTTGTGTTCGTTGTGTTCGTGGCCACGATCACAACCACGCAACCGAGGTGGTCCAGAATGAGGTCGTGTCCCGTGTCCACCCGTTCCGCCCCCGCGTTCTCCGCGATCGGCCGGTGGCCCAGCAGGTTCTGCTCCTCCAGTTCGGCACGGTGCTGCTGCTCGTCGTCACCGGCATCCTGATGGCGTCCTACGACGCCCAGCGCGACTCCTACAGCCGTGCCACCCAGCGTGCGGTGGCCGTCGCCCAGACCGTCGCCGACTCCCCCACCGTCCTCACGGCACTGCGCGGCGAGGACCCGACGGCGACGCTCCAGCCCTGGACCGAGCAGGTACGCCGCGACACCGACACCGACTTCGTCGTGGTGATGGACCTGGACCGCACCCGCTACACCCACACCGATCCGCGCGAGATCGGCGGGAAGTTCGTCGGCGACCTCGGTGGCGCGCCCGATGGCGAGGTCTTCACCCAGCAGTACACCGGCACGCTCGGACCATCGGTCCGGTCGGTGGTTCCGGTCGAGGCCGGTGACGAGGTCGTCGCGCTCGTGTCCGTCGGCATCACGGTCAGCGACATCAACCGCGGACTCAGGCGCGACGTCACGATCGTGCTGCTGTGCGGCGCGCTCGTGCTTGCCGTCGGGCTGACCGGTGCCTGGCTGCTGAGCCGGCGCCTGCACCGGCTGACCCACGGCATGGGCGAGCGGGAGCTGGCCCGGATGTACGAGTACTACTCCGCCGTCCTCCACTCGGTCCGCGAGGGTCTGCTCCTCCTCGACGGAGAGGGGCGCGTGCAGCTGGTCAACGACGAGGCGCGGCGCCTGCTGGCACTGCCGGACGACGTCATCGGCACCCGGATCGAGGACCTCGACCTGGCGCCCGGACTGGTCGCCGCCGCCCGCGGCCGCACCGCCGAGTCCGATGACCTCTACCTCGCCGGCGAGCGGATCCTCGTCGTCTCCTCAGCACCGGCGCTGTGGGACGGCCGCGAGGTCGGCGCCGTGGTGACGCTGCGCGACCACACCGAGCTGCGCTCGGTGACCGGCGAGCTCGAGGTCGTACGCCGCCTCACCGAGTCCCTGCGGTCGCAGAACCACGAGGCGGCCAACCGGCTCCACACGGTGGTGTCCCTGATCGAGATGGGCAGGGAGCAGGATGCGGTCGAGTTCGCCACCGAGGAGCTCCAGGTCGCCCAGCTCCTCACCGACCGGGTCGTCGGTGCGGTCGAGGATCCCGTCGTGGCCGCGCTCCTGCTCGGCAAGTCGGCCGAGGCGGCCGAGCAGGGCGTCGAGTTCCGCATCGTCGGCGAGGTGCCACCCGGCACGGGCATCCCACCCCGCGACCTGGTGACGGTGCTGGGCAACCTCGTCGACAACGCCATCGACGCCGTCTCCGGCTTCGAGTCCCGCCAGGTCGAGGTCCACCTCACCGGTGACGAGGACACCCTCACGGTACGCGTCGGCGACAGCGGTCCCGGCCTGGACGACGCCGACTCGGCGCGCGTCCTCGACCGCGGCTGGACCACGAAGGCCGAGCCCGGTACAGGTCGAGGCCTGGGTCTCGCGCTGGTCGGCCAGATCGCCCGGCGTCATGGTGGCGAGGTCGTCATCGGCCGCTCGCACCTCGGTGGTGCGGAGTTCACCGTCACCCTCGCTACGGAGGCGGCGGCATGAACGTGCGGGTCCTGGTCGTCGAGGACGAGGCGCTGGCTGCCGAGGCCCATGCGGCGTACGTCGGGAGGGTCTCGGGATTCGCCCTGGCCGGGATCGCGCGGTCAGCACGCGAGGCGGTCCGCGCGCTCGACGCGGCCCGCGACGCGGGCACTCCGGTGGACCTGATCCTGCTCGACATGAACCTGCCCGACGGGCACGGGCTCGGGCTGCTCAGCAGGCTGCGTACCGCCGGGCACCTGTGCGACGTGATCGCGGTGACGGCGGCGCGGGACACGAAGGTGGTGCGGCAGGCCGTCGTGCAGGGGGTCGTGCTCTATCTGCTCAAACCGTTCACGTTCGCGACGTTCCGGGACAAGCTCGAGCAGTACGCCGACTATCGTGCCCGGCTGGAGGCTGCCCCCGAGGAGGTCGTCCAGGACGAGGTCGACCAGCTTCTGGGGTCGCTGCGGCCCACCGGGAGCACACCGCTGCCCAAGGGCATGAGCGCGGAGACCCTGCGGGCCGTGACGGCCGCGCTGCGCGAGGCCTCTGGCGACCTCTCGGCGAGCGAGGTCGCCGCGGTGGTCGGCTCGTCGCGGGTGACCGCACGGCGCTATCTCGAGCACCTCGCCGACAAGGGCCTGGCCGCGCGCGGGGTCCGTTACGGTCCCAGCGGCGGCCGGCCCGAGGTCGGCTACTCCTGGCGCTAAATCATTCGCGTTCGGGGTGTCGCGCCGGGCAGAGTCGACACCCATGACGAGCAGCGATGTGTGGACCCGGGACACGGCCGAGCGCTACGACGACCCGGACGACTGGGTCAACTCACCCGAGGTGACCGGGCCGGTGGCCCGCTTCCTCGCCGGGCTCGCTGACGGTGGCCCCGCGCTCGAGCTCGCCATCGGGACGGGCCGGATCGGCGTACCGCTGCGGGAGCTGGGGGTGCCGGTCACCGGCATCGAGCTCTCTCAGCCGATGGTCGATGTGCTCCGGCGCAAGGTGGACGAGGCGACGATCCCGGTCGTGGTCGGTGACATGGCCGCTGCCGAGGCGCCCGGGGTGGGGACGTACTCGTTGGTCTATCTGGTCTACAACACGATCGGGAACCTGCGTACGCAGGAGGAGCAGGTCGCCTGCTTCGCCAATGCCGCTCGCCATCTGGCGCCGGGCGGACGCTTCGTGGTCGAGGTCGGCGTGCCGGGCCTGCGGCGGCTTCCACCGGGCAGCCCCGCGATCCCGTTCGACGTCTCCCCCGCGCACCTCGGGTTCGACACCTACGACCTGGTCACCCAGCAGGCGATCTCGCACCACTACAGCCGCGAGGCCGACGGCCGGTTCCGCTACGGGCAGCACAACTTCCGGTTCGTGTGGCCCTCCGAGCTCGACCTGATGGCGCGGCTGGCCGGGATGACGCTGGAGGCGAGGTACGCCGGCTGGGACCGCTCCGCGTTCACCGGCGAGTCCACGAGTCACGTGTCCGTGTGGCGGAAGCCGGAGTAGCGCTGGAAGTCCCAGGCCAGCCGGATCGCCTCACGGACGGCTTCGGGGGCGGCGCGGTCGAGGTAGGCCTCGATCTTGTGGTGGGCCTCCATCCTCGGCGGGATGCCGAACGCGTCCGGCCAGCGCTCGATCAGCGCCTCGCGGGCCTCGATCGGGACCCGGACGAGCAGGGTGGTCGCGTCGACATGCCGGGCGACCAGGCGATCGTTGACGTACCAGCCGCGTGGTTTGTGGCGGCAGCCGTCCAGGGTGGACACGAAGGCGTCGACCTCGTCCGGAGTCATGCTTCCGGAGCGTACGCCGCCCGCCACCGTTCCGCGGCGACCTTCGCGGCCTCAGCGATGAGATCGGTGAGCTCGGGACGATCCGGGACGGCGAAGGAGGTGTAGGCGCCACGGCCGCCGTCGACCGGGCGTCCGTACGCCTTGGCCGCGAGCCGGCCGTCGGGCAGGAGGCGCACGTTGAGGGTGGTGAGCCGGAACGTCACCTCCCGCCTGCTGTCGGTCCACTGGAGCTCATCGGGAATGGCCACGTTGATCGCGAGAGCGCTGACCTCGACCTCGTCCGTCACCGAACCTCAGCCACCGATCGCAGGCGCGCCACCTCGGCACGCCCCTGCTCCACCTCGGCAGTCTCGAGTCCCCGTGCTCGGGCAACGTCGTGGGCCAGGTCCATGATGGCCTGGCCGAGGTGCTTCTGCGCCTTCTTCGCCTTCCTGCCCGAGGCAGCCTTCTTCGCGGCCTTGCGCGCCCTCCTGTCCAGGGCGGCGTCGAGCTCGTCGGCACGGACATGGCCGGCCTCGACCTCGGGGGCGAGGATGTCGCGGACGAACTGGTGCTCGGTCGGCGCGGCCAGCCTGAACGCGATCGTCAGCAGGACGAAGCCCGCGATCGTGGAGAGGGCCATGACCAGGAACACGCCCGCACCGTGACCGCCGAGACCGCCTGCGTCGTCCCAGGTGAAGTGGATGAACAGGCCCGCGGCGACGAAGAGGAGGCCCCTCGCGATCCGCCGGGGCTGCGCCGCCGTACCGATCAGGTAGACCGCACCGCTGCAGACCAGCGCGCTGAACAGCGGGTGCGAGACGAACCCGACGGCGAAACGTGTGAAGGAGATCTGCACCGCGTGCTGCACCGGGTCGGTGCCGAAGGCGCTGCCGACCGCGTTGGCGGCGTAGAGGAAGTCTTCGAACGCGGCGAAGCCCAGACCGATGAAGGCACCCAGGACGAGCCCGTCGTTGGCCGTCCGGACGAGCCGCGGCGCCAGTCCCATCAGGAGGAGGAAGCCGCACAGCTTGGCCGACTCCTCGGTGAACGGCGCGGTCGCGCCGGCGGCCCAGGAGCTCGCCCAGTCCTGCCCGAAGAGCTTGGCGTAGATGCTGAGCATCGCCGTGTTCACCGTCATCGCGAAGCCGAAGGTGGCTGCGATCGCACCCCAGGCAACCGCGGCGACGACGAGGTCGACCGGCTGCCTCTCCCACCGGTCCACGTGACGCAGCCAGGCCCACCAGATCGCACCGAAGCCGACACACAGCACCGCCGAGATCCCGATCGCCTCGCCGTAGAAACCGAGCTCCGGCCTG
Organism: Nocardioides sp. NPDC059952; assembly: GCF_042730435.1. Taxonomy (NCBI): domain Bacteria; kingdom Bacillati; phylum Actinomycetota; class Actinomycetes; order Propionibacteriales; family Nocardioidaceae; genus Nocardioides; species Nocardioides sp. NPDC059952. The sequence goes on from NZ_JBHWLY010000025.1 coordinate 62,858, forward strand.
AAGTAGGACCAGGACTGGAACAGCCCGACAGCCATCAACCCGAGGAAGACCCAGAAGCAGAGGTTGTGAGGCTGCAGGAAGGTGAACCTCTCGCCCCACCCGGAGACCTCGAGTGCCCTCGCCTGACGTGCGGCGGCATCGGCATCGGCCCCGCCCACGCCGACCGGTGCGGTCGGGGCGCTCACGAGTCGCTCCCCTCGACCTCGTGGATCGAGGTGATCATGGCGTGGACCGTGTCGGCAGCAGCGGCCATCTGCGCCGGCGCCCCGTAGGCGGTGACCTCGAGCCCGGTGCCGTTGATCACGAAGGCAGCGATCAGCCCGTCACCGTTGGCCGAGCTGTACGCCTGGATCACCCCGACGTCACCCGCCCGGGTCGTGACGGTGGCCGGTTCACCGTCGATCGTGAACGTCTCATCACCCGTGCCGCTGGTGACCTTGGCGATCTGTTCGAGCAGCTCGGACGGGGTGCCGTCGAAGGCGTCGTAGGTGATGTCGAAGACGACTCCGTTGCCGGTGATCTTCGCCGAACCCGCGGCAGCGCCCGCGTTCGCCTCGCCCACCCGGAAGCCACTGATGACCTCCCACCCGGTCGCGGGCACGAACGCGAGGCCGTCACCGGTCGCCAGCTGATCCCCGGCCCGCACCGGATCGTCCCAGTCGATCCAGCCATCAAGACGCGGGACAAGCACCGTCGCGATGAGGAAGACCCCGATCGCGACCAACCCGTAGGGGAAGGATCTCTTGTCCAGTCCGAGAAAACGGTGCTCGACGGGCACCCGTCTCGTGGGCCCTCGACCCGTGGTGTTCGTCGATGACAACCGTGCCTCCGATGGCATGACAGCGAGACTCTCCTGCAGTCAAACTAAAGGATCTGTCAACACTTTCGGTCCCAAAGCCCGATATCGGTGGCGAAGCGGGCGGTGAGATGCTCGATCACCCCGCCCGCACCGAGCAGCGTCCCGGTCTCCTCCTCGGACGCCCCACCGGTCTCGGACAACGACTCGAGCCGTGCCAGACCGGGCGCGAGGGACGGCTCGATCTCGCTCCAGCGGGCGGCTGCGGCGGAACGGTCGGTTGTCCAGGTGCCGTCGTGGACGCTGACCAGGCCGGCCACGGCGAGGAGGGACTTGCGGGCGATCCGGCGGGACAGGTCGCTCGGGTCGTCGCGGCCGAGCGCTGCGCGCCACCTGCGCAAGGAACGGTCGATGTCTCCGTTGAAGCCGCGGGCGGCGCGGGCGTCCGCCCGGAACCCGGGCAGGCCGGCGCCTGGATCAGGGCCGGCGAGATGCGCGCAGTAGTGGCGCAGGAACACCCGGTTGCCGTACGCCTCGTCGCCCTCGCCGAGGTAGTCGTCCGAGGACACCGCGGCGATCTCCACGCCGCGGCAGAGGTCGGCGAACGCCGCCGACGCCTCCGCGCCGAGCCCGGAGGCGGCGGCCGCCGGGAGCCCGATCGTCAGCAGGTCCACGTCGGAGGCAGGCACCGTGGCCGTGCCGTTGGCCACCGAGCCGTAGACGTGGACCGACACCTCGGGCGGGACCCGCCCGAGGACGTACGCAAGGACCGGCTCGAATGCGGACGGCACCCGGTCCCGACGTGCTCCCGTGAGGATCAGGCCCTCAGGGGTCACGCCCTCGCGCGGATCAGCCATGACGCTCAGGTGAGGCGGAGCGCCATCTTCGACTCGGTGCGCGGGTCACCCTCGGGGAAGGGCTGCGTCTCACCGGTGAGCTCGAAGCCGAGGCGTTCGTAGAGGCGGCGCCCGGACTCGTTGCCGTCGACGACCCACAGGGTCAGCACGGAGGCGCCGTCACGACGCGCCCAGCCGGCAACAGCCAGGATGAGCCCCTCGGCGAGGCCGTGACCACGCGCCTCGGGGGCGAGCCACATGTTGATCAGGTGGTGCTCGTCGTCATGGATGATCCCGGCGGCGAGCCCTGAGGGATTCTCGCCGAGCCAGGCGATGTAGGCCGCGCCGGAGGCCGCCCACAGCCGCCAACGCTCGTCGGGCCAGGTCACCACCTCGTCGTAGGAGGCCCAGAACGCCCGAGGAGTGTCCTGGAGAGCAGCGAGGCGCACCTTCTTGAGCGCCGGCCACTCGTCCTCGACGACGACACGCACCGCCGCCGTCGGGACCACCTTCTCAGGGGCCCCGACGCCGGGGATCGAGCTGGGTCGCTTCGGAGCCGGCACGAGCTCAGGCGAGGTCGAGACCGGGGTACAGCGGGAACTTCGCGAGCAGCTCCGCCGCGGCGGCCTTGGTGTTGTCGGCGACGGAGTCCTCGATGGCGTAGGAAGCCTTGGACGGGCCGCCGGCCTTCGTGGTGCCGGGCTTGGTCTTGGAGAGCACGTCGACGATGAGCTCGGCGACGCGGTCGAACTCGTCGGCGCCGAAGCCGCGGGTGGTCAGCGCCGGGGTGCCGAGGCGGATGCCCGAGGTGTACCAGGCGCCGTTGGGGTCGGCCGGGACCGAGTTGCGGTTGGTGACCACGCCGGAGTCGAGCAGCGCCGACTCGGCCTGACGGCCGGTGAGGCCGAAGCTCGTCACGTCCAGCAGCACGAGGTGGTTGTCGGTGCCGCCGGTGACGAGCTTGGCGCCGCGCTTGAGGAAGCCCTCGGCGAGCGACTTGGCGTTGTCGGCGACCTCCTGGGCGTAGGTCTGGAAGCTCTCCTGCTTGGCCTCGGCGAAGGCGACGGCCTTCGCGGCCATGACGTGGCTGAGCGGGCCGCCGAGGACCATCGGGCAGCCGCGGTCGACGCTCGGGGCGTACTCCTCGGTGGCGAGGATGAAGCCGCCGCGCGGGCCGCGGAGCGACTTGTGGGAGGTCGAGGTGACGACGTCGGCGTAGGGAACCGGGTTCTCCTCGCCGGTGAAGACCTTGCCGGCGACGAGGCCGGCGAAGTGGGCCATGTCGACCATCAGGGTGGCGCCGACCTCGTCGGCGATCTCGCGCATCTTGGCGAAGTTCACCCGGCGCGGGTAGGCGGAGTAGCCGGCGACGATGATCAGCGGCTGGAACTCCTTCGCCTTGGCGCGCAGCGAGTCGTAGTCGAGCAGCCCGGTCTCGGGGTCGGTGCCGTACTGGTTCTGGTGGAACATCTTGCCGGAGATGTTCGGGCGGAAGCCGTGGGTGAGGTGGCCGCCGGCGTCCAGCGACATGCCCAGCAGACGCTGGTTGCCGAGCTCGGCACGCAGCGTCTCCCAGTCGGCCTCGGAGAGCTCGTTCATGTTCTTGACGGCCATCTTCTCCAGCCACGGGCCCTCGACCCGGTGGGCGAGGATGGCCCAGTAGGCCGTCAGGTTGGCGTCGATGCCGGAGTGCGGCTGGACGTAGGCGTACTCGGCACCGAAGAGCTCGCGGGCGTGCTCGGCGGCGATCGACTCGACGGTGTCGACGTTCTGGCAGCCGGCGTAGAAGCGGTGGCCGACGGTGCCCTCGGCGTACTTGTCGGAGAACCAGGTGCCCATCGTCATCAGCGTGGCGGGGCTCGCGTAGTTCTCGCTCGCGATCAGCTTGAGGCTGGCGCGCTGGTCGGCGAGCTCCTGCTTGGTCGCCTCGGCGATGCGGGGCTCCACGGAGGCGATGACCTCGAGGGCTTGGTTGTAGGCAGAACTCACAGTGCCTGAATTCACCGGGGCAGACAGATCGCTCATGGGTCACAGCCTAGTCAGCCGCGCGGACGAGAGCAGCATCGTGGTCGCCCGATGCGTTGCGTACGTCCTCTATCACCGTCCGTGGGAATGACTGACTGCTCAGCCTGGTTAAGAGACCGTGACCAGATGGTGACCTCGGCCACACCGCCCGCGTGAACAAGCGGGAACGTCCCACATAACGGACCAATGTCTCATATATCGGGATTCCAGATTGCGTGCGGACCGTCCGCTACCTGAGACTCCTTGACATGGTCACTGCTGCAACACATGCGCACCTCGTGGTTCGACGCCACGTGGACTATTGCCGCATCCGCAGCTCGATCTGTTGGCGCCACTGACGCCCAGCGCTCCGCATCCCCCGCGTCGAGCCGCTGGCCCGCCGCCCGACAGACATCCCGGGCGCCCGCCGCGAGCACGTCCCTGCTCCGCCGTGCGTCCACGACCGACGCAAAGGTTTCTCTGACATGAGCGACAACCGGTTTCAGGCCAAGCGCGCCACCCGAACCGAGATCCCCCGGCCCAAGAAGGGCGAGGGCCAGTGGGCTCTCGGCTACACCGAGCCCCTGAACAAGAACGAGGAGTCGAAGAAGAACGACGACCCGCTCAACGTTCGCGACCGGATCCTCTACACCTACTCCAAGCGCGGGTTCGACTCGATCGACCCGGCCGACATGCGCGGCCGCTTCCGCTGGTTCGGCCTCTACACCCAGCGCAAGCCCGGGATCGACGGCGGCAAGACCGCCATCCTCGAGGAAGAGGAGCTCGACGACCGCTACTTCATGATGCGGGTCCGCTCCGACGGCAAGTTCCTCTCCCCCGCCGCGGTGCGCACGCTCGGTGAGATCGGCGTCGACTTCGCCCGGGACACCGCCGACATCACCGACCGCGAGAACATCCAGTACCACTGGATCGACATCGTCGACGTGCCGGAGATCTGGTCGCGCCTCGAGGAGGTCGGGCTGCACTCGACCGAGGCCTGCGGCGACTCGCCGCGGCCGTTCCTCGGCTCGCCGGTCGCCGGCGTCGCCGCGGACGAGATCATCGACGGCACCTCGGCGCTGCGCGAGATCGAGTCCCGCTACCTGGGCGACCCGGCCTTCTCGAACTTCCCGCGCAAGTTCAAGACCGCGCTGACCGGCCACCCGTCGCACGACGTGGCGCCCGAGATCAACGACATCGCCTTCGTCGGCACCGTCCACCCCGAGCACGGGCCCGGCTTCGACGTCTGGGTCGGCGGCGGGCTCTCCACCAACCCGCGCCTGGCCGAGAAGCTCGGCGTGTGGGTGCCGCTCGACGAGGTCGCCGACGTGTGGGCGGGTGTCGCGGGCATCTTCCGCGACTACGGCTACCGCCGGCTGCGCTCGCGGGCCCGGCTGAAGTTCCTGGTCGCCGACTGGGGCAAGGACAAGTTCCGCGAGGTCCTCGAGAACGAGTACCTCGACCGTCAGCTCGTCTCCAACCCCTCCCCCGAGTCTCCCCTGGGCCACCGCGACCACGTCGGCGTCCACGACCAGAAGGACGGCAAGAAGTACGTCGGCCTGGCACCGATCGCCGGGCGCATCTCCGGCACCCACCTGGTCGAGCTCGCCGGCGTGATGGAGAAGTTCGCCGTCGAGGGCGCTCGGCTCACGCCGTACCAGAAGATCGTGCTGATCGGTGTCGAGCCCGCGGTCGTCGAGGACCTGATCACCGCGCTGGACGCGATCGGCTTCTCGGCCCGGCCCTCCAACTGGCGCCAGAACACGATGGCCTGCACCGGGATCGAGTTCTGCAAGCTCGCGATCGTGGACACCAAGGACCGGGCGCGCGACCTGATCGCCTCGCTCGAGTCGCGGTTCCCGGAGCTCGACGCCTCGATCACCGTCAACGTCAACGGCTGCCCCAACGCCTGCGCACGGACCCAGGTCGCCGACATCGGGCTCAAGGGCCAGCTGGTCCTCGACGACGAGGGCAACCAGGTCGAGGGCTTCCAGGTGCACCTGGGCGGCGCGACCGGGCTGACCGCCAACTTCGGGCGCAAGCTGCGCGCGCACAAGGTCACCTCGGCCGGACTCGACGACTACATCTCCGCGCTGGTCGTCAACTACCTGGCCGACCGGACCGACGGCGAGACCTTCTCGGCCTGGACCGCACGGGCCGACGAGGTCCTGCTGCGCGGCGAGAAGGCCTTGAGCGAGGTGCCTGCATGAGCGAGCGCGCGGGAACCCCGTTCCACTGCCCCTTCTGCGGGGAGACCGACCTGTGGCCCCACGAAGCCACGCACGGGTCCTGGGAGTGCCGCGCCTGCCTGCGGGCCTTCCAGCTGAAGTCGTTGGGCCAGATCTCTCGGAACGTCACGAAGGAGGCACAGGGATGAGCGTCAGCACAGCAGCCGCCCGGGCAAACCGCGGGGTGGACACCGAGGGCCGTAGCCCCGAGGAGCTGCGCGAGATCGTCTCCCACTGGGGAGCCGAGCTCGAGCTCGCCCCGGCCGAGACGATCATCGAGTGGGCCGCCGCCACGTTCGGCGAGCGGTTCGCGATCACGTCCTCGATGGGTGACGCGGTCCTGGCGCATCTCGCCTCCAAGGTCGTGCCCGGTATCGACGTGGTCTTCCTCGACACCGGCTACCACTTCATCGAGACGATCGGCACCCGCGACGCCGTCGAGGCGACGATGCCGGTCAACCTGCTGACGATCACGCCCGTGCAGAGCGTGGCCGAGCAGGACGCCGAGTACGGCAAGGACCTCTACCGGACCGACCCCGACCTGTGCTGCGCTCTGCGCAAGGTCAAGCCCCTGGCCGACTCGCTCGCCTCCTACGACGCCTGGGCCACCGGCCTGCGCCGCGCGGAGACGAAGAACCGGGTCATTGCCCCGGTCATCGGCTGGGACGCCAAGCGCCAGAAGGTCAAGGTATCGCCGATGGCGCGATGGTCCGACGAGCAGGTCGAGCGATATATCGAGGACAACGGAGTGCTCGTGAACCCGCTCGTCTATGACGGCTATCCCTCGATCGGCTGCGCGCCGTGCACCCGCCGGGTAGCCCCCGGTGAGGACCCGCGCAGCGGGCGATGGGCCGGCACCGGCAAGACCGAGTGCGGCATCCACGCCTGACCACAGACTTTCCGACCTTTCCCCGCAACACCCGAAGGATGAAGACAATGGCAGCTCCCGCTCTGGTAGCCCTGGCTCACGGCAGCCGCGATCCGCAGTCCGCCGCGACCATCAACGCCCTCGTTGCCGAGGTACGCGCCCTGCGCCCCGACCTCCGCATCGAAGCCGCCTTCCTCGACCACTCCCGGCCGCGTTTCCAGGCCGTCATCGACAAGCTGGTCAAGGCCGGCCACGACGAGATCGTCGTCGTGCCGCTCCTGCTGACCGAGGCGTTCCACGCCCGCGTCGACGTACCCTCGGTCATCGCCGAGGCCACCGCGCGCCACTCCGGCCTGCGCATCCACACCAGCGCGATCCTCGGTCTCGAGAGCGTCTTCCTGCAGGTGCTCGACGAGCGCCTCCGGGAGTCTCTGAAGGACGCCCGGGTGCGCGAGCTCGACGCCCTCGTCCTGGCCGCGGCCGGCTCCTCGGACCCGCTGGCCAACCAGTCGGTGGCCCGCCTGGCCCGGATCTGGGGCTCCCACCACAAGCTGCCGGTCGTGGCCGCGTACGCCTCGGCCGCTCCGCCGGCCACCGGCGAGGCCGTCCGTGCCTTCCGCGCCGAGGGTCGCCGCCACATCGCCGTCGGCATGCTCTTCCTGGCTCCCGGACAGCTGCCCGACCGCGCCAAGGAGCTCGCCCTCGAGGCCGGCGCCGTCGCGGTCAGCGACCCGATGGGCGCGCACCCCGAGGTCGCCCGCACCATCCTGGCTCGCTACGCCGTGGGCGCCGTCGAGCTCGTCCCGGTCTGACCCACCCCGCGCCACGGCTGGTCGAGCCGCGAGCGCCAGCGAGCGTGTCGAGACCAACACAGTCCAATCGAGCGCCGATCAGCAGGTGTTTGGGGCGACACCCCCACGCCCCTCGGGACCGGCGGCGCGACCACCGGGGGCGTCAGGTGGTGTGGTGGGTGAAGACGCGGTCGAGCTCGGCGGCGGCATCGGTGGTGACGCCGCCGTGGACGGGGCCGGGCTGGAGGACCGTGGACTTCGGAGCCTTGAGGAGGCCGAAGCGGGCCGACTCGTTGTCGGAGAGGGCCCGTATGCCGTACGCCGTGGCGCGGACGCCCGCGCCGAAGCCGGCGTGCGCGGCGCCAGCACAGATCAGGTCCACCGACTCCAGGCCGGCCCGCACGAGCGAGTGATCGAGTCCGGGGGCGAAGGCGGCGAGGCGCTGCTCGTCGAGCTTCCACCGAGCGGCGAGGAACTTCTGCTCGGGGCAGTAGAGGACGACGCCGACGTTGAGGAACTCCTCGCGCTCGGGACGAGGTACGCAGCGGAGCACGACGTACTGGTAGGCGTCCATCACGCCTCCTGGGCGGGCTCGGCCACAGGCAGCCACGGGCGGCCGCCGTCGAGGCGGGCCCTCAGGAACGCGACGTAGCGCTCACGCAGCGACTCCGGGGTGTCGTAGCCGGGGACGGGCTCGAGCCACTCGTCGGGTACGTCGGCGAGCACCTTCTCCAGCACCGCGTCGTCGAGCCGCGTGGCGAGGTCGTCGTTCTGGGCGAGCGCCTGGTCGGCGTAGGCACGCAGGACGTGCTCGGAGGTGTCGAAGGGCTGCGCGGCATAGCGCGCCGGGTCGCCGCCACCGCCGGGCCAGACATGGTGGAAGTAGAGCGAGGCACCGTGGTCGATGACGTAGAGCGCACCGTTCCACAGCAGCATGTTGGGGTTGCGCCAGGAGCGGTCGACGTTGGCGATCAGCGCGTCCAGCCACAGGATCCGCCCGGCCAGCGACGGGTCGGGCTGATAGGCGGCGTCGTAGCCGAACGCACCCGCCAGGAAGTCGATGCCGAGGTTGAGCCCGGCACTGACGTTGAGCAGGTCCTGGACCTCCTCGTCGGCCTCGTAGCGGGCGATCTCGGGGTCGAGGTCGAGCACCACCTGGTCAGGGGTCGGGATGTCGAGCGCCCGGCACAGGCCGGTGACGATCACCTCCGCGACCAGCACCCGCAACCCCTGTCCGGCGCCACGGAACTTGCAGACGTAGGTGCCGAGGTCATCGGCCTCCACGATCCCGGGCAGGCTTCCGCCTTCCCGGAGCGGGGTGACATAACGAGTCACCCGCACCGTCTCCAGACTCACGAGATGGTGTCCTCTTCCAGTCGTCTCTTCTCCTCGGCGATGTCGAAGCTGGGCGCGGGCCAGTCGAGGTCGAGGCGATCCAGGGTCTCCAGGAGCAGCTCGCCGATGGCCAGGTTGCGGTACCACTTCTTGTCGCTCGGCACGAGGTACCACGGAGCGTACTCGGTGTTGGTGCGCTCCAGCGCAATCTCGTACGCCTCCTGGTAGCGATCCCACAGCTGCCGCTCGTCGATGTCGCCGGGGCTGTACTTCCAGTGCTTCGTCGGGTCCTCGAGCCGGGCCCGCAGCCGCTTCTTCTGCTCCTTGGGCGAGATGTGGAGCATGCACTTGAGGATGACGGTGCCGTCGTCGGTCAGGCGCTTCTCGAAGTCGTTGATGGCGTCGTAGCGCCGCTCGATCTCCTCGGCGGAGGCGAGCTCGCGGACACGGCCGATCAGCACATCCTCGTACTGGGAACGGTCGAAGACACCGAGGTAGCCCGGCTCCGGCACCGACCTCTCGATCCGCCACAGGAAGTCCTGGGCCCGCTCCTCGTCGGTCGGTGCCTTGAAGCTGGTGATCTTCACGCCGACGGGGTCGACCAGCCCGACGGTGTGCTTGAGCACGCCACCCTTCCCGGAGGTGTCCATCCCCTGCAGGATGAGCAGCACCCGCCTGGGGTCGTCGCCTTCCTTCGAGGCGAACAGCTTGGTCTGCAGCTCGATCAGCGTCGGGCCGAGCTCGGCGAGCACCTGCTTGCCGGTCTCCTTGTCGGCGCCGACGCCGGGCGCGGAGTTGGTGTCGTACTTCCGCAGGTCCACCGCTCCGGCCGGCAGCCGCAGCTCGTCAAGAAGGCTCATAAGGCGACGATAGTGCCGAGTCGGCTCGTCATGACGCGCCGACTCGGCACAAGAAGTGGTCAGGATGAGCCGACTCGGCGCGGAATCGCGTCAGTTTGAGCCGACTCGGCGACGGGTCAGCAGAGTACGCGCCGAAGATCGAGCGAGCAGCCGACCATCGTGGTCGTCGAACCGTCGGGCTGGGGTTCGTCGAACCAGGTGCCCTGCTCGAAGCCGACCTTGGCGAGCATCCGCAGCGAGGCGGCGTTGCGGTGGTCGGGAGCCGCGAAGCAGGCGGTCGCACCGGGATAGCGGCGCGGGATCGAGGTGAGCCAGACCCAGGCCATCCGCGGCCCGATCCCGCGACCGACGAAGGCCGGCTCGCCGATCGCGTAGTCGAAGCCGATCGCGTCCGGGTCGGGGGTGAGCAACGCGTAGTCCGGTTCGTCGCTGATCCGGTAGTCCTGACAGAAGCCGATCGAGCGCCCGTTGACCTCGATCACCCAGAACGTCACCGGGGTCTTGCCGTCGATGTCCGGCCCGTAGTTGTCGGCCACCCACTCGGGCGTCGGCTCGCCGTCGACTGCGTACCACCGGTGCACGTGCTCAGCGTTGAGCCACCGGATCAGATGGGGTAGGTCGCCGCGGGTCATCGGCCGCAGTGCGACCACCGGCATCGGGTCGGAGGAGAACTCCTTGACCTCACCGGAGAGGTCCACAGCGTACGCAGGTCGCCCGGCGATCCTCGTCGCCGCCGATGCCCAGCTCTCCCCCGGACGCGTCACGCCACCGAGACGGTGTGTCCCGGTGTGGACCGCGACCGGCGTGAACATGGACCCAGGTTAACGCCGCCGGGTCAGTGGGCCTGGCCGCCGCGGCGGTCGACGAGCGGCGGCTGGGAGGACCACGGGAAGTCGATCCAGCGGTCGGTCTTCTTATAGACGTAGTCGGCGTTGATCACCGTCCACGGCTTCTCGAAGATCACCGCGGTGCGGGCCTCGGCCACGTGGCCCTCGCAGAAGTCGTGGACGATCTCCAAGGTCTTGCCGGTGTCGGCAACGTCGTCGGCGATGAGCACCTTCATCCCGGTCAGGTCGACGGCCGCGGGGGTCGGCGGGAGCATGATCGGGACGTCGAGGCGCTCGTTGATGCCGGTGTAGAACTCCACGTTGACCGCGGACAGGTTCTTCACGTCGAGGGCGTAGCCCAGGCCCATCCCCAGGGCCAGGCCGCCACGGGCGATGGAGAGCACGATGTCGGGCTCGTAGCCGCTGTCGACGACCTTCTGGGCGATGTCGCGCACTGCGGTGCCGAAGAGGTCGTAGGTCAGGATCTCGCGCTCTTGCTGCTCACTCACAGATCGGATTCTGACACGAGACCGCCGGTGCCATCGTCATCGGCCAGAGCGAGCTCCTCACGAACGATGCTGTAGGCCACACCGGCGCCGTATCCCTTGCGGGCGAGCATCCCGACCAGACGCCGGGTCTTGGTCTGGTCGTCGAAGCGCTCCAGGGAGCGCAGCTTGCGCCGGACCATCCTCCGGCCGGCCTCGCGCTCGTCGTCGGGGTCGATCTCGTCGAGCGCGTCGCGGGCCACGTCGTCGTCGATTCCCTTGCGGCGCAGCTCCTGGGCCAGGGCTCGTCGGGCCAGACCCTTTCCGGGCTGTCGGCTGGCGATCCAGGCCTTGGCGAAGGCCTCGTCGTCGATCAGGCCGACCTCTTCGAAACGGTCCAGCAGCTGTGTCGCCAGGGCCGCCGGAACCTCCTTCTTCTCGAGCTTGTCGGCGAGCTCCTTGCGGCTGCGCGCCTGGCCGGTCAGGGCGTCGAGGAGGATCTTGCGGGCGATGGCCTCGTGGTCGGGCTCGGGGTCGTTCTTGGGGTCTGCGGGGTCTGCTGGGCGAGGTTTGCGCTGACGGGACCGTGTTGGTCTCGACACGTCGTCGCTCCTTCGTCGCGACGACGGCTCGACCGACGGCGGCGAGGGCTCGACCAGCGGGGTCTTGCCGGCCCAGGCTTCGACGCCGAGGGACACGTCCCCCAGCCAGTCAGGCGCGGGTCGCGGGGGCGCCCCCGGCTGCAGGGGGGTGGGGGGGGGGCGCGGGGGCGCAGACCCCCAGTACAGCGGGCACTCCGTAAGCGAGGCCGCCGCGCGCGGGCGCCGGCGCCCCCCCGCCCACCCGGGC